>NZ_SMLA01000109.1:0-5473 GCF_004349225.1 Saccharopolyspora karakumensis | reverse complement strand
GGCCTCGGGCGGGAACGGCGACCAGCCCCGGCCGGACGACCTCGACACCGGGCACCAGCTCCTCGACGGCGATCACGACGGGCTCGAAGAACCGCACGTCTCGCGCCGGATCGTGTTCGCAGACGACGAGTTCCGGGCAGCGGCCCTGCGCCTCGCGGCGGCGCATCCCCCTGCGCACGCCGCTGTCCCGGGCGGTCGCCGAGCAGGCGACGACCCGGTTCGCGGCGAAAACCGCTGCGGGGACGAGTGGTTCGAGTTCGGCGGCGCGCGAAGCGGCCACCACCGGCCAGTCCGGGCACCACACGACGATTCTGCGGGCGGGCACGTCACTCACCCGGCCACCGCGCGCAGGTGCGCCCTTGTGGTCGGGCGCTCTTCAACACCGGCGAGCGAGCCGTCTCGAGACGGCAGCAGCAACCGGCAGGTACGCGGTTTCGACGCCGCGCCACGCCCTTCCGCGCTCACCGTGACATCGCGTTCCCGCAGGTGACCGTGGCCATGGCCCAGTCCGCGCCAGCGCGCGCCGGAGCAGCGCAGCTGCACCTCCGCACCCGGCCAGCGACCGAACGGCAGCAGCACCGAGCCGCGGTTGCGCGCCCGCGCGGAGAGCCTGCGGGCATCGGCGTCGAGAACCTGTCCGGTTCCGCCGACCACGACCAGGTCAACACCGTCCAGCAGCGCGGCGATCACGCCCGCCGGGTCGGAACCCGGCCTCGGCACCACCGCGAGCCGTTCCAGCGAGACCCCGGCCTCAGCAGCGGCGACCAGGTTGATCCCGGGCAGGCCCACCACGGTCGCCCAGGAACCGTTCGCCGTCGCCTCGGACAGCAGCGCGAAGAGCAGCGACACCGATCCGTGCACCGCCACCGTGCTGCCACGGCGCAAACCTGGCCATGGCAGCACGGCGGCGAGTTCCGCCCGCGTCGGCAGCACCCGGCCCGCACCCGGGACACCGCCCGCCTCGACGTGCGGCACACCCACGGACACCCCGTCAGCCGTGGGCGCGCTCAACGCCGCCGAAGACACCGTCGCGGACATCGCCGCCCTCCCCACATACGTGACCGCGGTGGGTGCCCGACCCCGGCGCGGGCACCCACGAACACAGCCGCTGCGGGGAAGGCAGCGGTGGAGTCAGCACTGCGCCTGCACCCGGATCACAGCGCCGAACTCCATCGGAGCGGCCGACCCCGACACCGGCCGTTTCCGATCTCGAACCTCAGTTCGAATAGCTGTAGTTAACCCTGCTCGCCGGGGTCGCGTCAAGAGGCATGACCGAATCAGGTGAACATCAGTTCGAAACCGCTTGGGCGCGGCGGGTTCGAGGCCGCCGTTGCGACAGGGCGGACTCGAACTTCCGCGAAATCCGCCTCCGGGAGCGAGAACGCGACGAGCCCCGGCCTTGAAGGCCGGGGCTCGTCGGGGTGCTCTTCGTCAGTGGGCGAAGTGGCGCGTGCCCGTCAGGTACACCGGGACGCCCGCGGCCTCGGCCGCGGCGATGACCTCGCCGTCCCGGACCGAACCGCCCGGCTGGACCACGGCGCGGACGCCCGCGTCCAGCAGGACCTGCAGACCGTCCGGGAACGGGAAGAACGCGTCCGAGGCGGCGACCGAACCCTTGGCCCGGTCACCGGCGCGGGAGACCGCCAGGCGCGCCGAGTCGACCCGGTTCACCTGACCCATGCCCACGCCCACGGTCGCGCCGCCATCGGCCAGCAGGATCGCGTTGGACTTCACCGCGCGGCAGGCCCGCCAGGCGAACTTCAGGTCCGCCAGCGTCGCCTCGTCCACCGGAGAACCGGTCGCCAGCGTCCAGTTCGCCGGGTCGTCGCCCTCGGCGTCGATCGCGTCCGAACCCTGCACCAGCATGCCGCCGGAGATCGCGCGCATCTCGACCCGGCCGCTCTGCGGCGGCTGAGCGGTCAGCAGGCGGATGTTCTTCTTCTTGTTCAGCACGTCGACCGCGCCCTCGGCGTAGCCGGGGGCCACCACGACCTCGGTGAAGATCTCCGCGACCTGCTCTGCCATCGCCATCGACACCTCGCGGTTGGTCGCGATCACACCGCCGAAGGCGCTCACCGGGTCGCACTCGTGCGCCTTGCGGTGCGCGGCGGCGATGTCCTCGCCGACCGCGATGCCGCACGGGTTGGCGTGCTTGATGATCGCCACGCACGGCTCGTCGTGGTCGTGCGCGGAACGCCACGCGGCGTCGGCGTCGACGTAGTTGTTGTAGGACATCTCCTTGCCGTGCAGCTGCGCCGCGGCGGCCAGGCCGGTGGCCTGCCCGCCCGAGACGTACAGCGCGGCCGGCTGGTGCGGGTTCTCGCCGTAGCGCAGCGCCGAGCGGCGCTGCCAGGTCTCGCCGATCCAGCCCTGGAACGTGGCGTCGTCACCGGTGGGAACCCTGCTCATCCAGGACGCCACCGCCACGTCGTAGGACGCGGTGTGCCGGAACGCCTCGGCGGCCAGCTCGACCCGGTCGGTCATGGTGAAACCGCCCTCGCGGACCTCCTCGAGGACCCACTCGTAGCGGCTCGGGTCGACCACGACGGCCACGTTGGCGTGGTTCTTCGCCGACGCGCGCACCATCGCCGGACCGCCGATGTCGATCTGCTCGATCACCTCGTCCTGCGCGGCGCCCGAGGCCACCGTCTGCACGAACGGGTAGAGGTTGACCACCAGCAGGTCGAACGGGGCGATGTCGAGGGCCGCGAGCTGCTTGGCGTGCTGCTCGCGGCGCAGGTCGGCGAGCAGACCGGCGTGCACCCGCGGGTGCAGCGTCTTGACCCGGCCGTCCAGCGCCTCCGGGAACCCGGTGAGCTCCTCGACGGGCGTGACCGGCACGCCGGCATCGGCGATCGCGCGCGCCGTGCCACCGGTGGAAACGATCTCCACCCCGGCGGCGTGCAGCCCGGTGGCCAGCTCCAGCAGGCCAGACTTGTCCGACACGCCGATCAGCGCGCGACGAATCGGGCGCCGCTCCTGGGAGTTCGCGGTCACGGGATACTCACCTTCCGTCCCTGCACGGTCCACCCGTGCAACGCCAGCTTTTGAAGGGTGCCGACCAGCAGCCGCCGCTCGACGGCCTTGATCCGCTCGTGGAGGCTCGCCTCGTCGTCATCGGGCAGCACCTCGACGGCTTCCTGGGCCAGGATCGGCCCGGTGTCCACACCGGCGTCCACCACGAACAGGGTGCAACCGGTGACGCGGACTCCATACTCCAGCGCATCCCGCACCCCGTGCATGCCGGGGAACGAGGGAAGCAGCGCTGGGTGGCTGTTGAGGTATCGGCCGTCGAAGCGGGCCAGGAACTCGGCGCCCACGAGCTTCATGAACCCGGCGGAGACCACCAGGTCCGGCTCGTGCTCGGCGCAAGCCTCGGTCAGCGCGCGGTCCCACTCCTCGCGGGAGGCGTGGTCACCGACCTTGCGGACGAACGTGGGGATGCCGGCGCGCTCGGCGCGGGCCAGCCCCTCGATGCCGTCGCGGTCGGCGCCCACCGCGACCACCTGGACCGGGTAGTCGGGTTCGCTGGTGGCGTCGAGCAGGGCCTGCAGCAGGGTGCCGGAACCGGAGACGAGCACGACCACCCGCGCCGGGGCGGCTGTCGTGATCCGGTTCGGGTGCGCGGCGGTGCTCGGCTGGTCGGGCGTACTCGGGTTCAGCGTTCGCTCCTGACATGCCTCGGCACGATCTCCCCCGCAGCGTAAGACCTGGTTGCGGGGTCGGCTCCGGCAGGGCCCGGGCGAGTGGCGCAGCGCTCACCGCCGGTCGCGCGGTGCGGGCTCCTCCTCGTCCGGCTCGGCGTCGAACTCCTCGGCGGTGACCTCGGCGTCCTCGGCGTCGGATTCCGCGCGGGCGGCCGGGATTTCGGCGATCAGGTCGTCGAGGTCGGTGTAGTCAAAGCCCTCGTCCCGCTCGGCGTCCTCGGCCGGCTCTGGATCGATGTCCTCGTCGAACTCGTCGGTGGCGAAGGCGCTCAGCGCCGGGTCGTCGGCCTCCTCCACGCCGCCCAGCCAGGTCATCACCAGCGCCGGGATCGCCAGCCAGCAGCAGGTCGCCAGCGCGAGACCGACCGGGTGGAACGACACGGCCCCGATCGGGCCGTTGCCGAGCCGGCCGCCGGCGACCGCCGCCAGCACCAGCACCGCCAGCGCCGCCACCCCGGCCGCGACCAGCACGACCACCAGGCGGCGGACGAGCGGACCGGGAACGCGCCTGGCGATCAGTCCCATCAGCATTCCCACCAGCAGCGGGAGCAGCAGCACCGCCGACCACCACACGGACGGCCCGTCGTCCGGCAGCACCGCCAGCAGCGGCAGGTCCGGCAGCGGCCCCGGCGTGTGCTGCAACGGCTGGACGACCTGGGAACCGAGGGAGAACCCGCTGCCCGCGGCGAAGGACCAGCCGGCCAGCACCGCGTTCGGCAGGTACAGCAGCGAGAACACCGTGGCGCCGATGGCATCGCCCGCAACGCCCATCCGCGACATCGAGGTGACCATCTCCGGTGCGGAGAGCACGATCGCGATCAGCAGCACGCCCGCGCCGACGGCGATCACGGTGGCGATGGTCAGCAGCCCGATCCGCAGGCCCGTCCAGACGTAGGCGTCGGTGCGCTCCCACAGCAGGTAGAACAGGCCGCACCGGTTGGCGACCCCGGCGGTCGCCGCGATCGCGGCGGTCAGGCCGCAGCTCAGGAACGCTTCGACCGGGACCGCGCTGAACGGATCGGTCAGCAGCAGCGCGAACAGCGCGCCCACGAACGCGTGCACCAGCGCCATCGTCGCGATCACCGGCCAGGCCTGGTCGGGACGACGCAGCCGGCAGCGGCGGGCGACGAACGCCGAGGCCGCGGCCACCAGCAGCACCACCCCGATCGTGGGCAGCATCGGCAGCACGCTCAGCGGGGCGTCCGAGATCACCAGCGGCGACTGGTACAGCACCAGCCAGCCGGGCATGGCGGCCATCAGGACCAGCAGCGGGTTGAGGCTCGCTCCGCTGGCGATGCCCACGATCAGCGCGACCAGGGCGGCGACGGCGAAGAAACCGATCAGCGGCACCGCGCCGACGACGGCGATGAACAACCACCGGCGCAGACCCTGCTTCCGGTCGGAATGGCCGGCGGCCACGGCATGGGGAATCGGATCCAGCGCAGACACGCGACCGAATGTCGCACCACCGCTGCTCCGAACAGCCCCGAACACGCCAGCGCCTCCGCCCATCGGGCGACGCGCCGCGGGCCCGGGGCGGTCGTGCTCCGACCTGACCGGACATAACCGGCACTGATCATGGGCGGTTCGGTCCAGAACCGCCCGTTGTCCTCGTCACGCCCGGCGCGACGGGGTGCGGATCAGAAGGTGGGCGGGCTGGCGCCCGGGTGGGGCATCTGGCGGGTCCCCTGGGGACCACCGCTGTCCTGCTCCGACTTCGGCTGCTGGCCGGGCTGCGCGGGCGGTACCGGGCCAACGGCGCGCCC
>NZ_SMLA01000108.1:0-5797 GCF_004349225.1 Saccharopolyspora karakumensis | reverse complement strand
CCCCGACGCCCACCAGATCACCCGCATCGACCTGCGCACCACCACCGCACACCCCACCCCCGTACCAGGCGCACCCGTCGACGCCCTCGACCTAGACCCCCAACGCACCGCCGTCGCCCTCCGCGACACCGGCACCATCACCATCCTCAACAACGGCCAACCCGCCACCACCACCGACAAGTTCCAAGGCCCCGCACAACTCCTCCACCACAACGGCCAGATCTACGTCCTCGACCGCCTCACCACCGCCATCACCCCCATCAACACCACCACCGGCGACAAAGGCGCAGGACTCCGAGCAGGCGAAGGCGCCACCAACACCACCCAAGACCGCTACGGCCGCATCCTCACCATCGACACCCGCGGCCAAGCACTCCTCGCCTTCAGCACCGACCCCCTCATCCTCAAACAGCGCTACCCCGTCCCCGGCGCCCCCTACGCACTCACCTACGACCCCACCACCGACACCGCCTGGGTCACCCTCACCGCCACCAACGAACTCGTCGGCTACGACATCGCAGGCGGCGAACCCCGAGAACGCCACCGCATCCCCACCATCAGCCAACCCGACACCATCACCATCGACCCCGACACCAAAACCCTCTACATCGCCTCCGCCAACGGCGCCGGATACCAGGTGGTGAGAATGTGAGCGCACAAACCGACAACCCCGAAACCGACACCGACTGGGAATACCGGCCGCTGCGCCTCCCACCCGGCATCACCCGCATCAGCGCAGCGACCCAACTCAGCATCCACGCCGAATACTCCGGCTGGGAACTCTCCCGCGTCCTGCTCTACGCCGACGGCACCCGCAAGATCTGGCTCCGCCGCAAACGCAACACCCCCGGCATCCCCAACGTCATCACCTGATCACCGCACCCGCCACAACCAGGCATCCGTCGCGAACTTCGACTCCACCAACGCCCTCGCGCGAGCCTCCTCCGCCGCGCTCACCGGCCCCTCCACGAGCCCGAACCGCGACCGGAACCCCTCGATCAGCCGCTCGATGACGACCTCACGCGCCAAACCCGTCTGCCGCGCCAGCGGATCCACCCGCTTGGCAGCGCTCGCGACACCCTTGTCCGACAGCTTCTCCCGGCCCACGCGCAGAACCTCACCGAGCTTCGCACCATCGATCGAGTACGACATCGTCACGTGGTGCAACACCGCACCCGAAGCCACCCGCTTCTGCGCCGCACCACCGATCTTCCCGCCACCAGAAGCGATGTCGTTCAACGGCTGATACCACACATCCAGCCCCAGATCCCGCAGCACACCCAACACCCAGTCGTCCAAGAACGGATACGACTCCGCCAACGACATCCCCGCCACCAACGACGGCGGCGCGTACAGCGAATACGTCACCGTGTTCCCCGGCTCCACGAACATCGCCCCACCACCGGTTACACGACGCACCACCTCAACACCCAGCCGCACCGCCGCACCCAGATCCACCTCGTTGCGCACCGACTGGAACGCACCCAAGACCACCGCAGCCGACGACCACTCCCACAACCGCAACGTCGGACCCCGACGCCCAGCACCCACCTCCTCGGCCAACACCTCGTCCAAAGCCATGTGCATCAACGGCGACCGCGGCCCCTCACGCACCAACTCCCACTCGTGATCACCCCACTCCGACGCTCGCGACAACGCACGACGCACCGCCGTGGCCACCGACTCCGCGCCGAACCCCACCAACCGCGCGCCCTCGGGCAACCCACCCCGAATCCGCCGCACCAACTCCTCCGGCTCCGCCGACACCGGCGCACCCACCAACGACGCGTTGATCGCCTCCAACGCCTCATCCGGCTCCAGGAAGAAATCCCCGCTCAACCGCACGTCCGACAACCGGCCATCGACCACCTCCAGGTCGACCACCACCAACTTCCCGCCCGGAACCTTCACCTCACCGCGCACACCGCCCCCTCTCCCACAACATCGACAACACCACGCCCCGCCACCGGAATCTCCCGATGAGACCCAGCTCCCAGGAAGGCACCCCATGACCGAGCTGCTCACCGGAGCACTCATCGCCGACGGCACCGGCACACCCCTGCGCCCCGCCGACGTCCTCATCGACGACCACCACATCACCGCCGTCGGACCACCCGGCACGCTGCCCCAACACCACCCGCACCGCGACCTCACCGGCCTCGTCCTCGCACCCGGCTTCATCGACGTCCACTCGCACGCCGACAACGCACCCCTGCTCACCGACCACGACACCACCAAGATCCTGCAAGGCGTCACCACCGAAGTCGTCGGCAACTGCGGATTCAGCCTCGCACCCCGCACGACCACGCACGCCGACGTCCACAACGCCTTCCTGCAACGCCTCTTCCCACCCCTCAACCCCACCTGGACCGGCTTCGCCGAGCTCTTCCACGCCACCGACACCGCAGGCCACATCACCAACCACTGCCCGCTCATCGGACACGGCACCCTGCGCGTCGCCGCCACCGGCATGACCGACGCGGCCACCGACGCCGACGCGCTGCACCGCATGCGCGCGATGCTCGAAGAAGGCATGACCGCAGGAGCTTTCGGGCTCTCCAGCGGCCTGATCTACCCACCGGCCCTGTTCGCCACCACCGACGAGCTCACCGCGCTGGCAGACGTCCTCGGCGGCGACGGCCTCTACGCCACCCACATGCGCGACGAAGGCGACCACCTCCTCGACGCCATCGACGAAGCCCTGCGCATCGGCCACGTCGCCGGCCGCACCCACCTGTCGCACCTCAAGGCCACCCACCCGCGCAACTGGGGCAGGATGCCCGACGCCCTCGACCGCATCCGCCAGGCCCGCGAAGCCGGGCACACCGTCCACCAGGACGTCTACCCCTACACAGCCTCCTCCACCACCCTCACCTCCGTGCTGCCCACCGACTACCTCGGCGGCGACTCCGAGCACACCCTCGCCAAGCTCACCGCCCCCAACGCCCGCGCCGAGCTCACCGCCGCGATCGGCCGGACCACCCACTTCGACCGCATCCTCATCGCCACCACGCCCAGCCACCGCCACGAGGGCCGCACCCTCGCCGACATCGCCGAGGACCGCGGCACCGACCCGGTCAGCGCCCTCATCGACCTCCTGGTGACCGAGGAGCTCCGCGTGGCGATGATCCACTTCTCGATGCACGAGGACGACCTCGAACTCGCCCTCCGCGACACCCGCACCATGATCGGCTCCGACGGTCTGCCACCCGGCAACGGCGGCAGACCGCACCCGCGCATGACCGGCACCTTCCCCCGGCTCCTGGGCCGCTACGTCCGCGAACGCCGCGTGCTGGAGCTGCCCGAAGCCATCCGCCGCATGACCTCCCTGCCCGCCGAGACGTTCCGGATCCCCGACCGCGGTCTGATCGCCCCGGGCAAGGTCGCCGACCTCGTGGCCTTCGACGCCGACACCGTCCTGGACGTCGGCGACTACCAGGACCCGATGCGGGCACCGACGGGCATCCCGTGGGTGTGCCTGGCCGGCAGGACCGTCGTCGATGGCGGCAACTTCCTCGGCCCCCGAGCCGGCACCCGCCTGACGCCCCAGGCCTGATCTGGCCGTCCCGAGCTTCTTCTCGAGTCGGTTGGCGAGGTGCTGATGCGGAGCATTTATTTCATCCACCACTGAAGCTATAGACGCTAATACTGAGAAGAAAGCCAGCTCGTCCGGGGGATTCCCCGGCGTGTGTGGCGCGTCCCACATGCGATCTGTCCACTCGCGACGGACGATCGGCCGGTGAAATCCATTGCCGAGAGGAGCCCCGCCATGACGCTCTCAGATCATCGGGTCGCCCCGCAGGACTCCTTCGACCCGGACGTGGACCTGGACCTCCCGGTCCAGACCCGCCGGGACTCAGTCGAGACCGAAGACGACGAGAGCCACGTCATCCGCGGCTACGACTGACCCGCCGAGCCGGCGCGCCGCCCACGGTCGCAGCAACACCTCCCAGGACCAGGCGGCGCGCCCTCCCCTCCTCCTGGCTGACAGCGACTTCCCTGGCGAGCTTCGGCGTCCAAGCTTTCGTTTCATTCGACACTGAAGTCACAGACGGTAATAACCTGTTAAAGCCTTCGTCTTCGATGAATCCGGGCGGCCCTCGACGATCCCCGGGAGAATCGGTCCTCGGCGTAGGCTCCCGGGGATGCAGCCCGGGGACGACTGAGTGAGTGCTCGCTCATTGACATGAGTGAGCACTCACTCCTATCTTGATGGCGTGAGTTCTGAACCACCGCGCCGGCGTGCCTCGGCGATGAGCCCCGAGCAGCGGCGCGAAGCGATCGTCACGGCCGTCCTGCCGCTCGTGCGCGAGCACGGCGCGCACGTCACGACCAAGCAGATCGCTCACGCCGCCGGGATCGCCGAGGGCACCGTGTTCCGGGCCTTCACCGACAAGACCGAGCTGCTGCAGGCCTGCGTGACGGCCGCGCTGCGCCCGGACGAGCTGTGCGCGACCGTGCGCGCCGTCCCCCGCGACATCGACGTCGCCGCCAGGCTGACCGAGGCGGCTCAGCTGTTCCTCGACCACTTCACCAGCTTCGGCGAGCTCGTCCACACGCTCGCCGCCTCCGGCTTCGACCTGCGCGGAGGCCCCGAGGGAAAGCCCGCCGGCCTTCCGGAGGTCCGCGAGCAGTTCATCCGCGACCTCACCACCGCCCTCGCCTCGCTGGTCGATCCGCAGGAGCTGCGGATCCCACCTGAAGACCTCGCCGCCTACCTGCAGGCGCTCGTGCTCGGCATCCGGTTCACGGCCACCGCCTCGGACACCTCCGGTGCCGACCACGCCACCGCGATCCGCGCCCGCGTCGACGTGCTGCTGCGCGGAGCCCTGGCCGAGACCACCGACGACCCCCGGGAGCCCCGATGACCGAGCCGATCATCGAAGCGCACCACATCACCCAGAAGTTCGGGGACGTCACCGCCCTCGACGACGTCAGCATCTCCGTCGCGCGAGGCAGCGTGCTGGGCCTGCTCGGCCACAACGGGGCGGGCAAGACGACGCTGATCAACATCCTCAGCACGCTGTTGCCGCCCACCAGCGGAACCGCCACCATCGCCGGGCTCGACGTCGTGACCCACCGGCGCGAGGTCACCGCCCGCATCGGTCTGACCGGCCAGTTCGCCGCCGTCGACGAGCAGCTCTCCGGCTACGACAACCTCGTGCTCATCGCCCGCCTGCTCGGCGCGAACCGCCGCGAGGCCAAGCAGCGCGCCGACGAGCTCCTGCACACCTTCGACCTCGTCGAGGCGGCGCGGCGCCCGGCCCGCACCTACTCCGGCGGCATGCGCCGCCGGCTCGACATCTCCGCCAGCCTCGTCGGGCACCCCGACGTGATCTTCCTCGACGAGCCCACCACCGGACTCGACCCGGTCAGCAGGCTCAACCTCTGGCAGATCGTCGAGACCCTCGTCGCCGACGGCACCACCGTGCTGCTGACCACCCAGTACCTCGACGAAGCCGACCGGCTCGCCGACACCATCACCGTGCTGTCCGCCGGCGAGGTCGTGGCCACCGGCACCGCCGAGCAGCTCAAGGCCCAGGTCGGCCAGCGCACCGTCAACGCCACCCTCACCGAGAGCTCGAACGTCAGCGACGCGCTGCTGGCGCTGCGCACCGCGGGCTTCGACCCCGCGCACGACCAGGCGCGCCTGACCATCCCGGTCAGCGCCTCCCGCCAGCTCGCCGACGTGGTCCGCGCGCTCGACGACGCCGGCATCGACATCGGTGACCTCGGGCTCGGCGAACCGACCCTCGACGACGTCTACCTCGCCCTCGCCCACCACGCCCCCGCCGCC
>NZ_SMLA01000107.1:0-6310 GCF_004349225.1 Saccharopolyspora karakumensis | reverse complement strand
GGTTCGGCCGGGTTGGGTCGGGAGTTGACCTGCAGCCGGGCGGATTTCCGGGATCGCGAGGCGTTGTGGTCGGCGGCGTGGTGCGTGGTGGAGATGGCCGCGAACCTGCCGTTGTTCGAGGGTGCTGCGGAGAGTTCGGCGGATTCGTTGGTGCGGGAGCGGGTGGCCGGGTGCGTTGAGGTCGATGCGGGTGCTTTGACGTTCACGCTGGTCAGTGGCCGGAAGGTGACCGTGGTGTTGGCGGATGAGCAGGTGGCGGATTTGTCGCGGGCGTTGCAGGTGGCCGGTCGGGTGGGTGCGTGACCGGCCACCTGCTGGTGCTCAGAACTGGACGGTGCGGCCTTCGGTGGAGGCGTGTTCGGCTGTGTAGGTGACGCCGTGGACCTTGAGTCCTTGGGGGTCCAGGACGGTGATCTGGCCGCCGTCGTTGCCGAGTTGGAAGCCGTCGGTGGCGGGGATCTGCAGGGTTTGTCCGGCGGCGATGTCGGGCACCGGCAGGGGCATGGTGTTCTTCTGGGCGTCGGCGAGGGTCCAGCCGGCCAGGGAGATGGTGTGGTCGGAGGTGTTGAGCAGGGTGATGGTTTCGTTCTCCCTGCCGCCTCCGACGGGGTTGACCATGGCGGCCACGACGCGGATCGAGGCTGCTTCGGTGTCTTCGGGGGCGGGCAGGGCGTGGCCGGTCTCGTCGTCGGTGTGCCAGGCCTGGGTTTGGAAGGCGAGGAAGACCGCGACCCAGCGGTTCTCGCTTGCGAAGTGCAGGAGGAGTCCGCCGTCCTGCCAGACGCCGTCGTCTTCTTGGTACTGCTGGCTGTTGCCCTGGTTCATGTGGATGTTGTGGACGCCGTTGCCGGGCTGGAAGCCGAAGATCTTGTCGGGGGTGTCTTCGGGTCCCCAGGGTTCGCCGTAGAGGTAGGCGGTGGCGGTGGGGTCTTGCTGGGCGCGGCGGACGTAGTGGTCGAGGAAGTCGGCGAGGTCGTTGTTGGGGCCTTCGGCGTCGGGTGGGACGGGGCGCATCTGCTCGCGGGTGACGACGTTGGCGCGCAGGTAGTCGAGTGCGGCGCCGCCGGGTTGGGAGGCGAGCTTGTTCCAGCCTGAGCCTGCGGGTGGGAGTGCGGCGGTGAGCGGGTGCTGGAAGTTGTCGGCGGCGAAGTAGAGCAGGTCTGAGGGCTGTTGGCTGGATTCGACGTTGACCGCGGCGCGGTAGTGGCGGTCTTCGTTGTCGACGAGGTGGATTTGGTAGTGCGGGGTGTCGCCGGTTTCGCGGCGGACGTCGATGACGCGTGCGGTGAGCACGCCGTAGGAGTTCAGCGGCATGGTGGTCTCCCCCGTTGAGCTGGTCGGCGATGTGCGGTGATCACCTTGGTCTGGCCGTTGGAAGCAGGGCAATAGTCTGATCGGCTGATTGACGGTGGTTCGCGTGGGGTTCACCGGCTGTTCAGGGGGTTGAGGTCGGCGGGCCGGGTGGGTCGTGGTGGTGGATCACGTGCGTTGACTTCCAGTTATGTCGAGGTTTTAGCGTGGTTTCGGCGATGACGGAGGGAGTTTCAGGTGAGTGGCACGTGGGGTCTGGGCCGGGTCGGTTTGGCGTTGGACGTCGACGGGGGTGATGAGTACCTGCGGCAGGCGGTGGAAGCCGAGGAGCTCGGCTACGGCGCTCTGTGGGTGCTGGGTGGGCAGTTGAGCACCCTGGATCCGCTCGCCGGGTTGGTGCGCGCGACGCGGGAGGTCGCGGTGGCGCCGGGGATCATTCCGCTGGACCGGTTCGGTGCGGACGAGGTGGTCGAGCTGTTCGGGCGGGTGGAGGCCGAGGCGCCGGGGAGGTTGTTCGCCGGTTTCGGCGGGTTGCAGGCTCGTCCTGTCTCTGCGACCCGGGAGGTCTTGGACGGGCTGGACGGTCGGATTCCCGCGTCGCGGCGGCTGCTGGCCGCGTTGGGTCCGCGCAAGCTGGATCTGGCCCGCGACAGTGCGGCGGGTGCGATCACCATGCTGGTCACGTCGGAGTACACCGCTCAGGCGCGTGCGCGTCTGGGGCCGGAGGCCGTTCTGGTCGTCTGCCAGTTGGTGGCGCTGGATGAGGACCGGTCCCGGGCGCGCGAGGTGTTGCGGGGTCCGCTGGGCTTTCTGGTCGGCTCGGAGGTGACCGGCTACGCGGCGAACATGCGTCGCATGGGATTCGGTGAGGCCGACCTCGCGGTGCTCGGCGATCGTCTTGTCGATGCCGTGGCCGGCGCTGGTGGTGCCGGGGTCATCAGCGCGGGCGTGCGGGCGCATCTCGAGGCTGGGGCCGATCACGTCGTGCTGTGCGCGCAGTCAGGTGATGGCCTGCCGGGGCCGATCGAGCTCGGGCGCGCTCTGGCCGGTGAGCTGCTCTAGCCGGGGGCGGTCACGTTCGTCTTCGCCCGCGCGTCATGGGGGGAGGACGAACGTGGAAGGAGTGGGCTGATGGGTGTGGCGTACGTGGTCGTGGTGGTGGTGACCGTCGCGGCCACCGCGTTGAGCGCGGTGGTGGATTTCTCCGGGCACCGGTACGTGGTGGTGCACGTGCGGGCCGGGACGGTGAGCACGATGGGTCCCGCGGTGGCCTTCCTCGGGTTGGCGTGCGGGTCGTTGTGGTTGAGCGCGGTGGTGTGAGCGGTTCAGCTCTGCGGGAGGGGTTGGCCGGTTTCCAGGAGGGTTTTGAGGCTGGACAGCAGGGCGGGCCAGCCTTGGCTGATCATCTGCCGCAGGGTGGAGTCGGTGGTGAAGCCGGTGTGGGTGACGGTGAGCTGCACCGTGCCGGTGGTGGCGGGTTCGATGTCGAAGGTGACCGTGCTGCGGGGTTCGGCGGCCAGGCGGGCGCGCAGGTCTTCGTCGATGCCGGCGCCGGTGGCCCAGTCGGGGGTGAAGGTGTGCCAGGTGTAGGCCAGGCGGCGGGGCGGGTCGGCTTCCAGGACGATCTGGTCGGGGTCGGTGATGGTGGCGGTGGCCTGCTCCCAGGTGATCTGCGATCCGGGTTGCCAGTCGCTGCGCAGGCTCACTCCCCAGTACTGGCGGGTGAATTCGGGGCTGGTGAGCGCCTGCCACAGCTTCTCGGGGGTGGTGGCGATGTGGGTCTGGTAGACGAAGTCGGTGTCGGGCACGGGGTTCTCCAGGGTGTGCTTGAGGGCGTGCAGGGCGTGGGTGTGGTGTTGGTGGTAGCGGCTGATCCAGCGGTCGGTGATCGCGGCGATGGGTGCGGTGTTGAGGTGGTGGAGCTTTTCCCGGCCGCGGCGGGTGGTGGTGATCAGTGCGGCGTCTTCGAGGATCGTGAGGTGCTTGCTGACCGATTGGCGGGTCATGTCGAGTTCGCCGCAGAGTTCGCGCAGCGTTTGGCCGTTGGTGCGTTGGAGGCTGTCGAGCAGTTGGCGTCGGCTCGGGTCGGCCAGGGCGCGGAAGACCTCGTCCATTCCTCTCCCCTGTTGTTCGTGCGGCACCACCCAATATAGGCAGCCGTTTGGTTGCATTTCAAGTCGAAGAGCGGGCCCCGGGGTCGCCCGGGGCCCGGCTTCGAGGGTGGACGGGTCAGTCCACGGCCATCTCCCCCAGCAGGGACCAGTCGTCCTGGTCCAGGGAGGTGTTGATGACCCGCGGGGTCTCGGCCAGGTGCTGCGGCAGCGTCTGCTGGGCGTGCTTGAAGTGCTCGCTCTGCACGTGCGCGGCACCGGCCTCACCGTCGCGGAAGGCCTCCACGAGCACGTACTCGTTGGGGTCCTCGAGGCTGCGCGACCAGTCGAACCACAGGCAGCCCGGCTCGTTGCGGGTGGCGTTGGTGAACCCCGCGGAGATCTGCGGCCACTGGTCGGCGTGCTCCGGCTTGACCCGGAACTTGGCGGTAATGAAGATCATGCTTCGCTCCCCTGATGGCGCTGCGGCGCGATGTCGGACGACGACCATCCTATGTGGCCGATCACCAGGGCACGGACGGGCCGGCCCGTTCAGGCGAGCGTGGCGGCGTAGCGGGCGCGCAGCGCCTCGGTGCGCTCGGCCGGCCACGGGCAGCGGACGTCGCCGTGCAGGGCGGCGAACACCAGCTCCAGGTGGGTCTGCCACGCGGCCAGCAGGATCGCGCGGTCCTGCGGTGCGGTGAGGGTGTGGGTGAGCACCAGGCGGGTACCGATCGGGTGCTGCTCGCGCAGGTCGAAGCGCACCTGGCCACCGGCGGCCCAGCCGTAGGCCAGCGCCTTCGGCGCCTCGGCTTCGGTGACGGTGGTGGCCCGCCCGTAGCCGTGGGTGGCCGGCAGCGGCGGCTCACCACCGGGTTCGGGCGTCTCGCCGCCGGTGAGCAGCTCCCACACCTGCTGCGGGGACTGCACCAGGTCGCGTTCGAAGCGGATCGTCCAGCCGGTCTCGGTGGTCAGCGCCTGGCCTTCGGCGAGTCCGAACAGCTCGATGAGCTCCTCGGCGCGGGCGAACCAGACCTGCATGTCGAAGTCGCTGGTGGTGCCGTCGAGCCCGGACTGCAGGGCGTCCAGGCAGATCAGCCAGCCGGCGCCGTGGCGGGCCGCCGAGGGGCGGTCGCCGTCGGGTCCGGCCAGGGTGTGGGTGAACACCAGCAGGCAGCCCCGCTCGTGCGGCAGCAGTTCGCAGCGGATGACGTCGCTGTTCCAGCGGAAGGCGAACACCTTCGGTTCGTCGGCCTCCAGGACCTCGCCGGTCTCGGGCGCCTCGGCGCCGTCGAAGTCGAAGCGCATCGGCGTGCCCGGGGCCGTGCCGGTGAACTCCACGCGCGCCGGGAACCACACCGAGAGCTCGCCCGGGTCGGTCACCGCCTTCCACACCCTGGCCGGCGGGTGGTCCAGGACGCGCTGCAGCCGCAGCACCGGATGGCCGTTGATCGTCGTCAGCTCGGGTCTCATGCCGGGTCCTCATCCGTGGTCTCGAGGTGCCGTTGCAGGACGTCGAGGCGCTGGGACCACATCCGCCGGTAGGGCCGCAGCCAGGAGTCGATCTCGGCCAGCGGCTCCGGGCACAGCCGGTACCAGCGGCGCTGGGCGTCCTGGCGGACCTCCACCAGCCCGGCCTCGCGCAGCACCTTGAGGTGCTTGGACACCGTGGGCTGGCTCAGCGGCAGCTGCTCGACCAGATCGCCGACCGCGCGTTCCCCCTCGCGCAGCAGGTCGAGGATGTCGCGGCGGCGGGGCTCGGCCAGCACCTCGAACGCAGTTACCACACCGCGAATATAGCCCGAACGGAATATGCTGTCGAGTCAGCGCGACTCGGCCTCGACGACCGCCCGCGCGGCGGCCACCAGCTCGGCGTTGTCGGTGGCGATCTGCCCGTCGGGCAGCACCAGCGTGTCCTCCAGGCCGATGCGCGCGGCGAAACCCCGGCGCGCCGCCAGCCGCAGCACCGGCCACGCCCCGGCGGCCTCGCCGTGCAGCAGGATCGGCGCCGACGCCGGGTGCAGCCGCGCCAGCAGCGCCTCCGCAGTGGTCGCCGCGCCCCCGGCGCTGCGGTCGGTGACCTCGGCCAGCACCCGCAGCACCCGTCCGCGGTGCGGCGAGAGCCGGAAGTGGTGATCGGCATCGGTGCCCGAGAAGATCCCGGCCTCCACCCCCACCCCGCGTTCCAGCAGCGCACCGGCCACCTCGTCGGCGCCCGGCTCGTGCCAGTTGACCGAGGCGTGATCGGGCAGCAGCGTCCACGCCCTGATCGCCCGCACCCGCGACGCGGTGTCCGGCGCCGTCCACGCCCCCGTCGTCACGCCCACCGGCACTCCCGGCGCCGCGGCCCGCACCGCGCGCAACGCCGCGGCCACCGCGTGCGGATCGAGGCTGTCGGTGCCATCGGCGGACTTGGGGTGCAGGTGCACGTCGGTGGCCCCGGCGGCCACCGCGTCGGCGGCGGCCTTGGCCAGCTCCTCCGGCCGCACCGGCAGGTGGAAGTGCTCACGCGGAGACCGGGCGCCGTTCAGGCAAACCTGCAGCATTCACCGATTGTCGCCCCACCCGGCGCACCTGCGGAAGTTGATGAACTCGTTTCGTGATCAACACGCGTCCCCGCCGGGGCCCGCGGGGCGGGTATTAGCGTGGGAAGGGTGTTGAGCGACCGCATCGCGCGCGGCGTGGCCGCCGGGCAGATCACCGAGACCTACTTCCGCTGGCCCAGCCCGCAGGCCCGCCCCGGCGCCCGCGTGCCCACCCGCAGCGGGCTCATCGAGATCACCGGCCTCACCCAGGTCGACCCCGAGACGCTCACCGACGCCGACGCCGCCCGCGCCGGCTTCACCACCGCCGCGGGCCTGCGCGCCTCCCTGTCCCGGCACCGGGGCAGCACCTACCGGCTGCAGCTG
>NZ_SMLA01000106.1:0-6436 GCF_004349225.1 Saccharopolyspora karakumensis | reverse complement strand
CACGGCAACCCCAATGTCCTGACCCCGGACGTCCCGTCTTCCCGCCTGTCACAGGCCACGACGGCCCAGCACGCTGCGGTGGAAGTGGAGAAATGGACCGGTCCCGTACCGGAGCTCGTGGTCGACAAAGGCCCTGAACTCGTGCCCGACTCCGGCAGGCGGCTGGCAGCTGGGCACGGGGCGCCCGCCCACCCCCGGGGTAGCGACCTCTACTCGACCCGAGCGACCCCTTCCAGGACGGCTTCATAGTCGGGCGTCCCTGGGAGCCCGAAGCCTGACCACCTCGCAGTGGCCGAGCTGCGGCTCCTAGCTTCCCACCGCGCTCAAGGGATCATGTCCCTCGAAGGACACCCTGCGCACCTGGAGACGGGTTAGCTCAGACGGTTCGCCTGGCGGTATGCGATGAGGGCGACGTGGATCGCGGTGCGTTCTTCCGGGTCGGTGAGGTCGTGCTGGAGCAGTTGCTCGGTCGAGCGGATCCGCCCGTACGCTGCTGCGCGGCTAAGGTGGATGTCGCGGGCGAATTCGGCCATCACACCGTTGTGCCGCAGGTAGGCCTCGAGCGTGCGCAGGACCTCCTCGCGCTTGTCCTCACCGAGTGCGAGCACCGGTCCGAGCCAGCCTTCGACGAAGGACAATAGCCGCGAGTCCTCTCGCAGCTGCCACAGCAGGCTTCGCAGCCCGAGGTCCCGGCTGCGGCTGACTGTTGGCTTTGCCCCGGGTGGCGCCCCGGGCGCCACGGTGGCGACGTGTTCGGCCTCGGTCAGCACGGCGGCGAGACCGGCCCACCCCGCCGGTTCGGATCCCGCACCGATGGCGGCCGCCACGTCATCGCCGAGCGCGTCCGCCAGCTGCTCTGGTAGCTCGAAGGCGTCCGACGACGAAGTGCAGTCGAACAGCACCGCGATCATCTGTTCGCGGATACGCCCCACCAAGGCTGCGCGCTGGACCGACCGAGCGGCCCTCGTCACGGCGGTGACCAGTGCGGCGTCCGCTGTCCGGCCGCGGCCGTTGCCGCGCACGACGGTGACCGACATGGAGCCCTCGGTGGCGAATCCCAGCGCCAGCGCACGCGCGCGAATGGTGGCGGCGTCGGCGGCGTGCCCGCTGAACACATCGCGGATCAGCTTCGTCGCGGACAGTCCCTCGGTGTCGGTGTCGGTGACCAGGCCTGCGACCGTGACGGCCTCGGCGGTCAGCTCGAGGACCAGCTGCACGTCCTCGGCCTCGTCGGCGTCGACCCGGGTCGGCACTACCAGGCGGCCCCAGTGGCGCTTGCGCGGACCGACCGGCGTGCTCAACCACCGCTCCGGGCCGCCGACGGTGCTGGCCGGCCCCGTCGGGACCTGGCGGGATCGCGATGACCAGTCGCGGAGCACGTCCTGCACCGGCAGTTCCCCCGCGGAGGCCATCGCCCGGTGGGCCAGGTCCTCCAGCACGACCGGTCTGCCGGTCAGCTGCGCGCAGCGGTGGAGGATCTCGTCGATGGGAGCTCCCTCGACCCCGAGCGAACCCAGCAACCGGTGCGCCTCGTAGGAGGCCCGCAGCCGTTCGTACTGGGCGTTGACCACTTGGGCGTGCACGGTCTGCGTGATCTCCACGAACCGGACCGATTCCTGGAGTTCCACCAGCGGAAGCTCGTGCGCTCGAGCGGCTTGGACGAGCGTGTCGGGCAGCCGCTGCACGTGGCGGCCGAGCTCGACCACGAGGCCGGCCGCTCCGCTGGAGCGCAGCGACTCGACGTAGGCCCGCAGGTCGGTGTCCGGCTCGGCGAGCACCACGCCGATCGACAAGACCAGGTCACCACCGCTGAGAGTGCCGGCGACGTTGGGCAGTTCGCTGACGTGCACCCAGCGCACCGGAATGTTGAGGCGCCCCGAACCGGCTCTGACCCGCGGCCGCCCGCGGCTAACCGCAGGCAGGTCCAGCACCTCACGCAACGTCAGAGCCATCTCCCCACCCTACGACACCACCCGACACAGTGTTCGGTTTGCGATCCCATTCGCGACACATCGTCGGTCGATCAGGTCGCCGCGCTGCCGCAGCATCATCACCACACCCCGCCCCCGAAGGAGCCGTAGATGCTGGTTGGAGTCCCCAGAGAGATCAAGAACCGCGAGTTCCGCGTCGCGCTCACCCCGAGCGGTGTCGCCGAGCTGACCAATGCGGGACACGACGTGGTCGTCGAGGAATCCGCAGGCGTCGGATCGCACATGCCGGATGCGGACTACATCGCCGCAGGCGCCAAGATCACCACGACCGCGCACGAGGTCTGGGACTCCGCCGATCTCGTCCTCAAGGTGAAAGAACCGGTCGCAGCCGAGTACGACCGGATGCGCGAGGGCCAGACACTGTTCACCTACCTGCACCTGGCCGCCTCGCGGGAGTGCACCGAGGCGCTGCTGCGCCGCAAGATCACCTCGATCGCCTACGAAACCGTGACCGCGCCCGAGGGCACCCTGCCGCTGCTGGCTCCGATGAGCGAAGTCGCGGGCCGGCTCGCGCCGCAGGTCGGGGCCGAGGCCATGCGCGCGGGCAACGGTGGCCGCGGCATGCTGCTGGGCGGTGTACCCGGGGTGCCTCCGGCACACGTCGTCGTGATCGGTGGCGGAGTCTCGGGCGCCGCCGCAGCCGAGATCGCCCTCGGAATGCGCGCGCAGGTCACCGTCCTCGACCGGAGCCTGCCACGCCTGCGCGAACTGGACCGGGCCCTTGGCGGCCGGGTGCGCACGGTGGCCTCCAACGCTCTGGAGATCGAACGTGCCGTGCTCGACGCCGACCTCGTGATCGGCGCGGTCCTGGTCGCAGGCGCGAAGGCTCCGACGCTGGTCAGCAACGACCTGGTCAGCCGGATGAAGCCCGGCAGCGTCCTGGTCGACATCGCCATCGACCAGGGCGGGTGCTTCGCCGACTCGCGCCCTACCACGCACGACGCGCCGACCTACCCGGTGCACGACTCGGTGTTCTACTGCGTGGCCAACATGCCCGGCGCCGTGCCGAACACCTCGACGCTCGCGCTGACCAACGCGACCCTGCCGCACGTTCTCGCCCTGGCAGGCGCCGGCTGGCGTGACGCGCTGCGCCAGGACGCCCACCTCGCGAACGGCCTCAACACCTGGGCCGGGCACATCACCCACGACCCGGTCGCCCGGGCGCACGGCCTGCCCTCGGTGAGCCTCGACGAAGCCCTCAGCTGACGACCCGCCCGACCCGTTCACGGAGGAACGCATGACCACCGCCGACAAACCGCGCACCGCCACCCCCACCGCGGAAACCGCCGCGCGACACCTGTGGACGCACTTCGACCGCCTCGGAAACGACCGCCCGGTCCCGGTGATCACCCGGGGCGAGGGCGCCTACATCTACGACGACCAGGACCGCAGGATCCTCGACGGGCTCTCCGGACTGTTCGTCGTGCAGACCGGGCACGGCCGCCGCGAGCTCGCGGAAGTCTCCGCCCGCCAGGCCGAAACACTCGGCTTCTTCCCGGTGTGGGGTTACGCCACTCCCCCGGCCGCGGAGCTGGCCGAGCGACTTGCGCACCTGGCCCCGGGGGATCTCAACCGGGTCTTCTTCACCACCGGCGGCGGCGAGGCCGTGGAATCGGCGTGGAAGCTGGCCAAGCAGTACTACAAGCTCACCGGAAAACCCGCCAAGCACAAGGTCATCAGCCGCGCCATCGCCTACCACGGCACACCGCAGGGCGCCCTGGCCATCACCGGCGTGCCGAAGATGAAGAGGGACTTCGAGCCGCTGACCCCGGGCGGGTTCCGCGCCGCCAACACCAATGCCTACCGCAACCCGCAGTTCGACGGCGACCCCGAGGCCTTCGGGCGCTGGGCGGCCGATCGCATCGAAGAGGCGATCCTGTTCGAAGGCCCCGACACCGTCGCAGCGGTCTTCCTGGAGCCCGTGCAGAACTCCGGTGGCTGCCTCACCCCGCCGCCCGGCTACTTCGAGCGGGTGCGCGAGATCTGCGACCGCCACGACGTGCTGCTGGTCTCCGACGAGGTCATCTGCGCGTTCGGCCGGCACGGAACCACCTTCGCCTGCGACAAGTTCGGCTACGTCCCGGACATCATCACCTGCGCGAAGGGCATGACCTCCGGCTACAGCCCCATCGGAGCCATGATCGCCAGCGACCGGGTCGTGGAACCGTTCCTCGCCCCGAAGGTCAGCTTCCCGCACGGCTACACCTTCGGCGGGCACCCCGTGGCGGCCGCGGTCGCGCTGGCCAACCTCGACCTCATGGAACGCGAGCGGCTCAACGAACGAGTCCTGCAGCGCGAGCAGGCCTTCGGCGACACGCTCCGCAAGCTGCTGGACCTGCCGATCGTCGGCGACGTGCGCGGCGACGGCTACTTCTGGGCCGTGGAACTGGTCAAGGACAAGCAGACCCGCGAAACATTCAACGCCGAGGAGCGCGAACGCCTGGTCCGGGGCTTCCTGCCCGGCGCGCTGCTGGACAACGGCCTGTACTGCCGCCCGGACGATCGCGGCGACGTCGTCGTGCAGCTCGCGCCTCCGCTGACCTGCGGTCAGGCCGAGTTCGACGAGATCGAGCAGATCCTGCGGCAGACCTTCGTCGAAGCCACCTCCCTCATCTGATCAGACCGCACGCACCTGAGAAGGACGACATGACCACCACAGACAAGAAGGAACTGACCCACTGGGTCGCCGGCAAGCCGATCGAAGGCACCTCCGGCCGCTTCGCCGACGTCACCGACCCCGCCACCGGCGCGGTCTCCGCACACCTGCCGCTGGCCTCGGCGGGCGAGGCCGCAGCAGCGATCGACGCCGCCGCGGCCGCGTTCCCGGCCTGGCGCGACACCTCACTCGCTCGTCGCACCCAGATCTTGTTCCGCTTCCGCGAACTGCTCAACGGCTGCTCCGGCGAGCTCGCCGAGCTCATCACCGCCGAGCACGGCAAGGTGCTCTCCGACGCCGCCGGTGAAGTCGCCCGCGGCCAAGAGGTCGTCGAATTCGCCTGCGGGATGCCGCACCTGCTCAAGGGCTCGGCCACAGAGAACGCCTCCACCTCGGTCGACGTGCAATCGATCCGCCAACCGCTCGGCGTCGTCGGCATCATCAGCCCGTTCAACTTCCCCGCGATGGTGCCGATGTGGTTCTTCCCCATCGCCATCGCTGTCGGCAACACCGTCGTGCTCAAGCCCTCGGAGAAGGTCCCCTCCGCCGCGTTGTGGCTGGCCGAGCTGTGGGAGGAAGCTGGGCTGCCCGACGGGGTGTTCAACGTCGTCAACGGCGACAAGGAGGCCGTCGACGCGCTGCTGACCAGTCCCGAGGTGAAGTCCATCAGCTTCGTCGGCTCCACCCCGATCGCCCGCCACGTCTACGAAACCGGCACCGCGAACGGCAAGCGCGTCCAGGCCCTCGGCGGAGCCAAGAACCACATGGTGGTGCTGCCCGACGCCGACCTGGACCTCGCCGCCGACCAAGCCATCAACGCCGGCTTCGGCTCCGCCGGCGAACGCTGCATGGCGATCTCCGCACTCGTCGTGGTCGGCGACATCGCCGACACCCTCGTCGACAAGATCGCCCAGCGGGCGAAGAACCTGCGCACCGGCGACGGGCGCCGCTCCTGCGACATGGGCCCGCTGGTGACCAAGGCAGCCCGAGACCGAGTCACCGGCTACATCGACGCCGGCGAGGCCGCCGGCGCCACCGTCGCCGTCGACGGCCGCACCGCGCAGTTCGACGCCGACGGCAACGGATTCTTCGTCGGCCCCACACTGCTCGACCACGTGAACACCAACATGTCGGTCTACACCGACGAAATCTTCGGCCCAGTGCTGTCCGTGCTGCGCGTGGACACCTACGGACAAGCCGTCGACCTCATCAACTCCAACCCCTACGGCAACGGCACCGCCCTCTTCACCAACGACGGCGGCGCAGCCCGACGCTTCCAGAACGAAGTCGAAGTCGGCATGGTCGGCATCAACGTCCCCGTCCCCGTCCCGATGGCCTACTACAGCTTCGGCGGCTGGAAGAACTCTTTGTTCGGCGACACCCATGCCCACGGCACCGAAGGCGTCCACTTCTTCACCCGAGGCAAGGTCGTCACCACCCGCTGGCTCGACCCCAGCCACGCCGGCCTCAACCTCGGCTTCCCTCAAAACACCTGAGAAAGTCGCTGAGACCACGTCCCGCCGTGATGCTCTGCGGTCTTCACGAAACCGCAGGGCATCAAGGCGGCCCCATCAGCCTCCGGTCCCCATAGACCACGCGCACCGCGATGAAACGTCGCAGCGATTTCCCACAACTATGAAGGTTCGGTCGTCCATGAATATCGTCGTTCTGGTTAAGCAGGTGCCCGACACGTATTCCGAACGGAAGCTGTCTGCTGCGGATCACACGTTGGACCGCGAGTCGGCGGATGCCGTGTTGGATGAGATCAACGAGCGCGCGGTGGAGGAGG
>NZ_SMLA01000105.1:0-6827 GCF_004349225.1 Saccharopolyspora karakumensis | reverse complement strand
TATAGGAGACAGAGGGTGGGCGGGTGTTCACGACTCGCCCGGAGCTGGCCGGTACTCATGGGATGGTCGCCTCGACGCACTGGCTCGCCTCCGCGGCGGGGATGGCGGTGCTGGAGGACGACGGGAACGCCTTCGACGCGGCCGTGGCGGCCGGGTTCGTGCTGCAGGTCGTCGAACCGCACCTCAACGGCCCGGGCGGTGAGGTTCCGGCGCTGCTCGCCACCGCCGCCGACCCGCGCCCGCGCGCGCTGTGCGGGCAGGGGCCCGCACCGGCCGGGGCCACGATCGAGCACTACCGCGACGAACTCGGCCTCGACCTGATCCCGGGCACGGGACTGCTGGCCACCACGGTGCCCGGCGCTTGGGACGGCTGGCTGACGCTGCTGCGCGACCACGGCACCAAGAAGCTGCGCGAGGTGCTGAGCTACGCGATCGGCTACGCGCGCGGCGGATGTCCGATCGTGCCGCGCATCAGCGACACGATCGGCCTGGTCGCCGACATGTTCCGGCAGCACTGGCCGACCTCGGCGCAGCGCTGGCTCAACGCCGACGGCTCGGTCCCGGAACCGGGCTCGGTGGTGCGCAATCCCGTGCTCGCCGACACCTGGGAGCGGCTGCTGGCCGAGGCGGAGTCGGTGACCGGCCGGGAGGCGCAGATCGACGCCGCTCGCCGGGCGTGGTCGCAGGGGTTCGTGGCCGAAGCCGTGGAGGAGTTCGCGCGGATCCCGCACCGGGACAACTCGGGCCGCGATCACGCGGGCGTGCTCACCGCGCAGGACATGGCGGAGTACGAGACGACCTACGAGCAGCCGCTGACCGTCGACCTGCCGGGCGGCTGGACGCTGGCGAAGTTCGGCATCTGGTCGCAGGGGCCGGCGCTCGCCCAGCAGCTGAAGCTGCTGGAAGGACTACCGGTGTCCTACGTGGACGGTGCCGCGCCGGTCGACGTGGTGCACGCGGCGGTGGAGGCCACCAAGCTCGCGTTCGCCGACCGCGAGGCCTGGTACGGCGACTCCGCCGATCCCGGCGTGCTCGCCGACCTCGTCTCCGACGAGTACGCCGCGCAGCGCCGGGGCCTGATCGGCGCGACCGCTTCGCTGGACCTGCGGCCCGGTTCACCCGGCGGACGCACGCCCGGGTTACCCGCGTTCGTCGCCGAGAACCGGGGTGTCGGCGGGCTGTCGGATCCGAGCGGTGTCGGCATCGGCGAGCCGACCGTGCTGCCCAACGGGGAGAGCCGGGGCGACACGGTGCACATCGACGTCGTGGACCGCTGGGGCAACATGATCTCGGCGACCCCGTCCGGCGGGTGGTTGCAGTCCTCGCCGACGATCCCCGAACTCGGGTTCTGCCTGGGCAGCCGCGCCCAGATGTTCTGGCTGGAGGAGGGGCTGCCGAACTCGCTTGTGCCGGGCAAGCGCCCGCGCATCACGTTGAGCCCGTCGCTGGCGCTGCGCGGCGGTGTTCCCGCGCTGGCCTTCGGGACTCCCGGTGGTGACCAGCAGGACCAGTGGCAGCTGTGCTTCTGGCTGGCCCACGTCCACGGCGGGCTCGACCTGCAGGCCGCCATCGACGCCCCCGCCTGGCACAGCACCGCGTTCCCGCGCTCGTTCTACCCGCGCGAGTGGGAACCCGGTGCTGTGGCGGTGGAATCCCGCCTCGGCGCCGAGACCATCGCCGCGCTGCGATCCCGGGGGCACCTGGTGGAGGACAACGGCCCGTGGTCCCTCGGCCGACTCTCGGCGGTGTCCAGGGATCCGGAGTCGGGCCTGCTCAAGGCCGCCGCCAACCCGCGGGGTGCGCAGGGGTACGCGGCGGGGCGCTGAGCTCACGCGGCCGGGAGGGTGGTCCCGAGCAGCAGCATCCGCAGGGTTCGGGCGGTCGCGTCGGTGATGAGCGCCGGTGCTCTGGTGATGGCGTCGGGCAGCGCCACCGGGCCGGTGAGGATTCCGGTGATGGCGTCGATCCCGTGCTCGTAGCTGGTGTCGGCGCCCGGTCCGATGGTGCCGCACAGCGCGATCACCGGTTTCCCGTGCCGCTTGGCGCGGCGCGCGACCTCGGTGGGGATCTTGCCGAGCGCGGTGGACGCATCGATGGCGCCTTCGGCGGTGATCACCAGATCGGCGGTGCGCAGCCGCTGCTCCAGATCGGTGCTGGTCAGGAACACGTCGAAGCGGGATTCCAAGCGCGCTCCGAGGACGCCGGCGAGCCCGGCGGCCAGCCCGCCGGACGCCCCGGCGCCGGGGAGCTCGGCCAGGTCGGGGTCGAGCAGCCGCGCCCAGTTCGACATCGCCGAGGACAGCAGCTCGACGTCCTGCGCCGAAGCGCCCTTCTGCGGGCCGTAGCGGCGGGCCACCCCGTCCGGACCGCACAGCGCGTTGCGCGGGTTGACCGCGACCGTCATGTCCACTTCGGACAGTCGAGGGCCGAGACCGGAGGCGTCGATGCGGTCGGCGCGCAGCAGCTCAGCGCCTCCTGGCCCGATCTCCCGGCCGGACTCGTCGGTGATCCGCGCGCCCAGGGCCTGCAGCGCCCCGGCGCCGCCGTCGCAGACGCCCGAGTCACCGCAGCCGACGACGATGCGCTGCGCACCGGTGTCCAGCGCCGCGCGGATCAGCTCGCCGACGCCCCGGCTCGTGGTGCGGCCGGGATCGCGTCTGCTGGGCGGGACCAGCGATAAGCCCGCCGCGGCGGCCATCTCGACGAACGCGGTGTCGTCGTCGAGCAGCGCGAAGTGGGCCGCGACCGGATCGCCGACCGGACCGGTGACGGTCACCGGCACGAGCGTGCCGCCGGTGGCGCGGGCGAGCAGCCGGGCCGAACCCTCGCCGCCGTCGATCAGCGGCACGGTGTCGACCACGCTTCCGGGGATGACCCGACGGACGCCCGCCTGGATGGCGTCGGCGACCTGCTCGGCGTCCAGGCATTCCTTGAAACCGCTCGGCGCGACGACGATGCGGAACATTCTTTCCTCCACGGTGGATCAGACGGACAAACCCAGCAGGGGCCAGACGAGCAGGGAGAACAGCAGCACCAGCGCGGCCGTCAGCGGCCCCAGGACGACGGCGAGCCTGCGCAGCTCGCGCGGCTCGTAGTGCTCGGCGAACATCGCGAGGGGTTTCGCCGAGGACGGCAGCGTGTGGCAGAAACCGGCCGCGGCGGTCGAAGCGAACGCCACCGCCATCGGGTTGGCCCCGACGGCCAGCGCCGCGGGCACCAGCAGCGGGATCAGCACCGCCGACCGCGCCGACCGGGACGCGACCAGCAGGTGCAGCGCGGTGCTCAGCGCCACGACCGCGACCAGCAGCGTCACCGGGCTGTCGCCGACCAGCGCGTGACCGGCGATCCAGCTCGCCGCGCCGGAGTCGGTGAGCGCGGTGCCCAGCGCACCGGTCGCGGCCATGAACAGCAGCAGCGACCAGGGGATCTCGCCGACGGCCGCCTTCATCGGAACGGTCCCGAAGCGGGGTGAGGTCACCAGCAGCGCGGAGCCCAGGGCGGTCAGCGCGGGCGGCAGCCCGTGCCAGGACTCGGTGCTCCACAGCACCACCACGACGCCCAGCAGCGCTCCGGCCCGGACCTCGGCCGGCCGCAGCCGCTCGGGCACGTCCAGCCGGGCGCGCAGCTCGGCCACGTCGACGCGCAGCGGCGTCCGCCTGTCCGCACCGCCGGTCCACAGCACCAGTTCGGCGGCCAGGTGCGAGCTGACCAGCGCGAACGGCAGTCCCCAGCACAGCCACCAGCCGAACGGGATGCCTTCGCCGGTGGTCGCCGCGAGCACCTGGCTGGTGATCAGGTGCGCTCCGGCGCCGGTGAGGGTGGCGACGGCGGACAGCAGGATCACCACCGGCACCAGCAGCCCGACGGTCCGGACCAGCCGGTCCGGCAGGGCGGACGCCAGCCCCCGGTGCAGCGGCACGGCCATCGCCGCCCGGCCGCTGGTGCTGGGGATCAGCAGCGCGGTGCCGACCAACCCGAGGGTGAGCAGGTGGCACAGCGACCGGGGCGATCGCGCCCGGCCGGCCAGTCCGAGGGCCAGCCGCGCGGGCAGTCCGGTCCGGTTGATCCCGGCGGCCAGCATGAACGCGGCCACCAGCAGCCAGATCTGATCCTCGCCGAGCGCGGCGAACAGCCGCTCGGACTCCAGCACCCCGAGCACCGCGAGCAGGGCGGCGGCCAGCAGCGCGACGAACGTGTCGTCGACCTTCGCGCGCGTCCACCCGACGATGGCCGCGCCGAACACCACCAGCGTCAGCACCGCGTCGCGGCTCAACGACCCGTCGAGCCCGTGGGCCGGAACGGTGAGCACGGCCAGGACCCCGAAGACGCCGACGCCGGCGAGGGTGAACGCCACGGCCCATCCCCACCCGGCGACCGGGTCTGCTTCCACGCTGTTGACCTGCACGAGGAAGACTCTCCGGGCCCGGCCTGAGACTTCCGTGAACCTCCGGTGAGAGCGCCTTCATCCAGGGTTTTCCACAAGCCTGTGGATGAAGTTATCCACAGGGCTGTGAGCTGCGTTGATGGAAGCGCTCAGGCGTGGTTATGCACAGTTGTGGACAGGCTTATCCACAGCTGTGCACACCGCTCGCGGGCGCTCTTCCACACCCATCGGCAGGGGACGCCCGGGCCCTAGCCGCCGAGCCGGTAGCCCATGCCGCGCACGGTCCCGATGTGGCCGTTGCCGATCTTGCGGCGCAGCGCGCGGACGTAGACGTCGACGACGTTGGAACCGGGGTCGAAGTCGTAGCCCCAGACGTGCGAGAGGATCTGCTCGCGGCTCAGCACCTGGCCGGGATGCCGCAGGAACAGCTCCAGCAGCGAGAACTCGCGGGCCGTCAGGTCCACCGTGCCGGTGGGCACCTGGGCGCGGCGGGTGCGCAGGTCCAGCGACAGCTCGCCGTCGCGCAGCACCGTGATCTCCTCGGCGCGCTCCGCCGAGCGCAGCCGCAGCCGGATGCGGGCCAGCAGCTCCTCGAAGCGGAACGGCTTGGTCATGTAGTCGTCCGCGCCGCCTTCCAGCCCGGCGACCGTGTCGTGCACGGTGTCGCGCGCGGTCAGGATCACCACCGGCAGCGTCACCCGCTTCGAACGCACCTCGCGCAGCACCGCGAACCCGTCGCGGCCGGGAAGGCCGAGGTCCAGCACGGCCAGGTCGTAGCCGCCGTCGACCAGGTGGTGCAGCGCGGTGTCCCCGTCGGCGACGACGGTGGTGGTGAACCCGTTGGCGCGCAGGCCCTTCTCGATGAACGCCGCGATGCGCTCCTCGTCCTCGACGATCAGGATCTTGCTCATGCCTCGTCTCCCGTGCTCTTCGCGGGCAGTTCCAGCCGGAAGGTCGCTCCCGTGCCGGGCGCGGAGCGGACCACCACCCGGCCGTGGTGCGCGTCGGCGATTGCCCGCACGATCGCCAGGCCCAGCCCGGCCCCGCCCTTGCGGCCGCTCCCGTGGCTGAAGCGCTCGAAGATCTTCTCCATCTCGCCAGGATCGACGCCCGGCCCCTCGTCGCTGACCCACAGCTCGACGGTGCCATCGCCGACGGCGGAACCGATGCGGATCGTCGACCCGGGCGAGGTGTGCTGCACCGCGTTCTGCGCCAGCTGCACCATCGCCTGGGTGATCCGCTGCTCGTCGAGCGAGAACTCGCCCTCGCCCATCTCCGCCAGCACCCACCGCCGGTCGCCCAGCGACCGCACCTTCGCGTCGATGTCGCTGGTCAGCTCGGCCAGCGACACCTCGGTGGGGGAGACGAAGTCCGGCCGGTCGGCCTTGGCCAGCACCAGCAGGTCGTTGACGATCCGCGTCATCCGGTCCAGCTCGTCGGTGCACAGCCGCACCACCTCGTCGCGCTCGGCGGGATCGACGCCGATCAGCTCCAGGTTGCCGCGCACGATCGTGATCGGGGTGCGCAGCTCGTGGCCGGCGTCGTCGACGAACTGCCGCTGGATGCGGAACGCGTCCTCCAGCCGGTCCAGCATCGCGTTGAACTGGTCGGCCAGCGCGGCGATGTCGTCGCGTCCCTCCACCGGGATGCGCTTGGTCAGGTCGTGCTCGGTGATCTCGGCGGCGGCTTGGCGCACGGCCCGCACCGGGGCCAGGATCAGTCCGGCCACCACCCAGGAGATCAGCGCGGCCAGCACCACGCCCAGCGCGCTGACCAGCAGCAGGACCCGAACGCTGCGGTCGACGTCGGCGGTCTCGGCGGCGATGTGGTGCTCGACGACGAACCAGGCGCTGCCCCCTTGCGCGGTCTCGGCCCGCACCTTCACCCAGCGCACCGGGCCGGCCGCGGTGTCCAGATCGCCGTGCGCTCGCGGGTCGTCGATGATCCGCTGCAGCACCGCCCGGTCGTGCGCGACGGCCTTGATCGGCTCGGTCTGCTCCTGCGAGACCACGCCGAGACCGCCCGCGACCGGCCACGCGCCGATCAGCGCCTCGTCGGTGTCCGGGTACTGGTGGCCGAGGTAGTTGTGCAGCAGCGTTCCCGGGTCGCCGAGCATCCGGCCGCTGACCGGGTCCTGGCCGTTCTCGGCGAAGGCCACGAACTCCTTCGCCTCCTGCTCCAGCGAGCTGGTGACCCGGCGGTCGACCTCGTCGTGCAGGTACTCGCGGACGATCACGATGACCGTCAGCAGCACCAGGACCAGCACCAGCAGCAGCCAGCCCATGATCTGGGCCCGGGCGGGCACGCGGGTGCCGCGGCGACCGGCGAGCCTGGTCAGCGGGCGGGTCGGCGCCTCAGTCGTCATGGCCGTCCGTCGCGTCATCGTCGTCGTCATCGTGGGGCGCGGGCGGCGGCAGCTCGGCGGGCGGCGGCAGCTCGGCGG
>NZ_SMLA01000104.1:0-7120 GCF_004349225.1 Saccharopolyspora karakumensis | reverse complement strand
ACCCCCACCCGGGCGCCCGCGCGGCGACCGGCCGCCACCCCCGCCGCCGCGGCGGCGGAGCAGGCCCAGGTGGGGCAAGCGCATCGGCATCGCGCTGCTGATCGTCGTGGTGCTGCTGGGTGCGCTGGTGTTCTACTTCGACAGCATGCTGCAGCGCACCGCCGCCCTGGAATTCGAAGGCCAGGCGGGCAACTCGGCGGGCAGCAACTGGCTGCTGGTCGGTTCGGACTCCCGCGAAGGCCTCGACGACGCCCGGCGCGAAGAGCTCTCCGCCGGTGACGCCGGTGGGCGCCGCACCGACTCGATGATGCTGGTGCACATCCCCAGCGGCGGTGGGCAGCCGGCGCTGATCAGCCTCCCGCGCGACTCCTACGTGGCCATCCCCGGGCACGGCAAGACCAAGCTCAACTCGGCGTTCTCCTTCGGCGGGCCGCAGCTGCTGGCCCAGACCGTCGAGCAGAACACCGGCGTGCACATCGACCACTACGCCGAGATCGGATTCGGCGGGTTCGCCGACCTCGTCGACGCCGTCGGCGGAGTCGACATCTGCCTGGACAAGCCCATGGACGACCCCATGGCCAACGTCCACCTGCCCCAGGGCTGCCAGGAGCTCGACGGCGCCCAGGCGCTCGGGTTCGTCCGGGCCCGCTACTCCCTGGACGGCGGCGACCTCGAACGCGCCGAGAACCAGCGCAAGCTGCTGGGCGCCCTGGTCGACAAGGGCACCAGCCCCGCCACGCTGATCAACCCGTTCCGGTTGTTCCCGCTGGCCTCCGGGGCGAGCAAGACCTTCCTGGTCAACGACTCCGACCACATCTGGCACCTGATGTCGCTGGCCCTGGCCATGGGCGATGTCAGCGGTGGTCAGGGCGTGACCACCCAGGTGCCCTTCGGGCGCTTCGGGGAGGACTCCGACGGCGGATCGGTCATCGTCTGGGACAAGGAGAAGGCCGGCCAGATGTTCGAGGCCATCAACAACGACCAGCCCATCCCGCCGGAGCTGCTCGGGCAGTAGAACGCACCACAAAGGTGGGCCGTCCCGCGAGAAGGGGACGGCCCACCTTTGTGTGCTCTGCGCGTGCCGCTGGTATCAGCCGGCGAAGGCCGCCAGCTGGCCGAAGTCACCGTTGAAGGCGTCCTGTCCGCCCGGCAGCGGCCCGGCATCGGAGTGCTGCCAGAACGAGTGGAAGTTCCAGCCCGCCGGCAACGGGCCGATCTCGGGTGCGTACCGTGCGATCCACAGCGGGTTGTGCGCCGCGAAGTCCGGGTTGGCGCCCGTGCACTGGTTCCACCACGACGCCGTCGTGTAGATGACCGGAGCCCGGCCCGTGCGCGCCTGGTAGGTGCCGGAGAAATCGGCGATCCAGCGCGACATGCTTACCGGGTCCAGCCCGTAGCAGGTCTCGCCGTAGGGGTTGTGCTCGATGTCCAGAACCCCGGGAAGCGTGCCCGACCCCGGCGTCCACGCGCCGCCGTTGTCGACGAAGAAGTTGGCCTGCACCGCGCCAGGAGCGCGGTCGGGCAGCGCGAAGTGGTAAGCGCCGCGCACCATTCCCACCGCCGCCGCACCGTGGAACTGCTGGGCGTAGGACGAGCTGCGGAACCCGCTGCCCTCGGTGGCCTTGACGTAGGCGAAACGCGCCCCGTCGGCGTACGCCCGCGGCCAGTCGACCTGACCCTGGTGGCCGCTGACGTCCATCCCCGCCAGCGCACCGGCCGGAACCTGCCCGGAGGTCCGCTCGTCGGAGGCCTCACGGCCCGCGCTGTAGCCGATCCACGCGCCGTGGGTGTCGTGGGGATCGAGCCGGGGCGCGGCGGCCTGCGCCGGGGAAGCGGCCCCGATCAGGGCGGCCACGACGGCCAGTAACACCAGCGAACCCCTGCGGCGGGGCGAAACCGCGCGAGACCGGTGACGACCGGACGGTGGGAACATCTCTGGCCTCCTCACTGGACACCGGCACTCCCGCCAGGCGGGGTGCCGGTGCGAGAGCGGGCCGGTCACGGGGGCTTACCCACCGCGGCCTGCTCGAAAGGTCGTTGACGGCTGATCTTGCGGGCGCCCGCAGAGGATAACCCGACGTCACCGCCCTCGCCCGATCACGACGCGCGAATGTTTCGCAGTTCCGGGGGAAAACCCGCAGTCCGCACCGGTCCACAGTGTGTCCACTGTGGCCTGGATCATGGCCGGTTGGAGATTCCGGCGCCGCTGCGGTAGCCCTGTGTGCATGGCACAGCGACACGGCGGCCGGGGCGGGCCCCGGCACAGCGGCTCCCGCACCTCACCCGCCCAGACCCAGCGCGACCCCACCGCGGCCCGCGGCGACGCGCAGCGGCTGCGCCAGGAACTGGGCGGCATGCACGGCGCCAGCTACGGCCGCTACAAATCGTTGACCGGCTCCTGGCGCTTCGACGGCTTCACCCTGCAGGTCCAGCGCGTCCAACCCGACCCCTACGCCCCGGCCAGCCGCGTGCAGATCACCGTCGACGCCGACCACGCGGGCCTGCCTTCCGAACTCCACGACAACCCGGTGCGCGCCCGCGCCCTGGCCGGATACCTGGTGCGGCGGCTGCACCGGGCGCTCGGCGACAGCAGGCTGCGGGTCGACGCAGGTGGCCAGCAGGTCCTCGACCGCAGCTCCTGCCAGGTCCGCCAGGGCGCGGTGCGGGTGCGCATGGGAATCGACCTGCCCGGCCGCGGCCGCACCATCGACGGTCGCGCCGCCGAGCGCACCCTCTGCGACGAACTGCCCCAGGCGGTCGAGACCGCGCTGCGCTGGAGCAGCGCCGACCAGCAGCAGGCCCGCACCTTCGTCGACAGCGTCGAGGACACCCACGCGCTGCGCGAAGCCCTGGCCGAACGCGGCTGGGTGGCCTTCGTGGCTGACGGAGCGATCCTGCCGCGCCGCAGCGGCATCGACGAACGTCCCCTGACCAGCGGTGTCGTGTTCTCCTCGCCGGAATCGATGCGGGCCACCGTGCGCCTGCCCCACCGCGGCGAGGTCACCGGCATGGCCGTGCCCGAGGGCATCACGCTCATCGTCGGCGGCGGGTTCCACGGCAAGTCCACCCTGCTGCGCGCTCTGGAGCAGGGCGTCTACGACCACGTTCCCGGTGACGGCCGCGAGCTCGTGGTGGCGCGCGCTGACACCACCAAGGTCCGCGCCGAGGACGGCAGGCGCGTGCACCGGGTGGATGTCAGCCCGTTCGTCTCGCACCTGCCCACCGGCGCCGACACCCGGGACTTCTCCACCGACAACGCCTCGGGTTCGACCTCGCAGGCCGCGGCGATCACCGAGGCCGTCGAGGCCGGCGCCGGGGTGCTGCTGGTCGACGAGGACACCGCGGCGACCAACCTGATGATCCGCGACGCCCGCATGCAGGCCCTGGTGGCCAAGGACGCCGAGCCGCTGACGCCGTTCGTCGACCTCATCCGCCCGCTGCGGACCACCCACGGGGTGTCCACGGTGCTGGTCATGGGCGGCTCGGGTGACTACATGGATGTCGCCGACCGGGTGCTGATGATGGACGCCTACCGGGCGCGCGATGTCACCGACCGGGCCCGGGAGCTCTCGCGGGCCCGCCCCACCGGGCGGCACAGCGAAGCCGACGGCTACCCGCCGCTGGGTCACCGGGTGGTCGACCCGCGCTCGATCCCCACCGAGCGCCCCAAGATCCGCGCCCGCGGCACCGACGCGCTGACCCTCGGCGAGTCCACGGTGGAACTGCGCGGGGTGGAGCAGATCGTCGACGCCTCCCAGGTCACCGGGATCGGTCTGGCGCTGGTCAGCTGCGCGCGGCGCGGTGTGCTCGACGGGCGCGCCAGCATCGCCGAGGTGCTCGAGGCCTTGGCCGCCGACATCACCGAGCGCGGGGTCGAGGCCGTCGACGAGCGGTTCGTGGGTGATTTCGCGGTGCCCCGGCCGCTGGAGGTGGCCGCGGCGCTCAACCGGCTGCGGGTGCTGCGGGTGAGCGCGTTGGGGCGCTGAGGGCGGTTTGCCCGCACCACCGCGGTGGGCACCCCCAGGGGTGGCCCCGATGTGGTGGGAAAGGGGCGCGCGATGCCTCGAACGCGATCCCGGCACTCCGGCGCGACCGGCTACGACGATCGCGCCCACGCCGGTCAGGTGCTGGCCGGGCACCTGCACGGCCTGGACCTGGTCGACCCGGTGGTGTTCGGTCTGGCGCGCGGGGGTGTTCCGGTGGCCGCCGAGGTGGCGCGGGAGCTGGGTGCCCCGCTGCGGGTGTGCGTGGCCCGCAAGATCGGCGCTCCGGGTCAGCCCGAGCTGGCGCTGGGTGCGGTCACCGCGCACGGCCCGCCCGGCTACGACCACGCGCTGGTGCGCTCCTTCGGGCTCGACGTCGACGATCTGGCGGGGGCCTGCGAGCGCGAGCGCGCTGAGGCCGCCCGCCGCGAGCGCCTCTACCGCGGTGAGCCGGTGGAGCTGGCCGGTCGGGATGCGGTGCTGGTCGACGACGGGCTGGCCACCGGTGCCACCGCGCGGGCGGCGCTGCGGATGCTGGCCGAGGCCGGGCCCCGGCACCTGGTGCTGGCTGTGCCGGTCGGGTCGCCGGAGTCGGTGCGGGCGCTGCGCGGTGAGGCCGATGCGGTGGTGTGCGTGCTGCAACCGGTGGGCTTCGCCGCGGTCGGGCAGTTCTACCGGGATTTCGCCGCCACCACCGATGAGGAGATCAACGCGCTGCTGACCGAGCTCGGCGAGCAGCGCTGAGACCGATCACCGTGCGCGTCCCGGTGGGTCCGGTGGGTGATCTCGGCTGGTGGCGCGGCGGGCGCGCGGGGGTGATCTCGGTGGGTTGTGCGGGGTCTGGAGATAATGCTTGCGCATCGCCTTCACCACGCCCGGCACTGACGCGCTAACCTCTCCGCACCTACTCCTGTGCTGCGACAAGCCCGGGATCCGGACAACACGTGCCGGACCGGCCGGGCGCGTGGTGGTCGGGGTGGAGTTGGTACTGGATTCGGGTTGATTGGTTCGCTATGACTGCCGCTGGACATTCCGACCACTCGTCGTCTCAGGCGGGTAAGCACGGCCCGCCGTCGCGTCGCTCGGGCAGACGCGGTGAGGAGGCGGGAGCGGCCGAGTCGGGTTACTCCTCGGAGGTCGCTCGTCAGGTCGGCGAGGCGACCGTGGCGCTGGGCGAGCGGCTGCGCGATCCGGGTGTTGCGCACAGCGTCGAGGAGATCGAGAAGGTCATGCGTGGTTTCTCGCTGACCGTGGAGGGCATGTCGGGTGGCCTGTCGGGGGTCACCGAGTGGCTGCGGGCGGCCGGTCACGTGGGGCCGCTGTCGGGGCACGCCAGCGTGATGTCCGAGCGCCTGTCGCACATCGGCAAGGAGCTGTCGCGGTTGGCCGATGCCATAGAGCAGGCACAACAGCGCGCCAGCTGAGCCGCCGAGCACCCGGGCCCGGGTTGCCGGATTCCTCGTGCCACAATGATCATGCGCGGTGGCGCCGGGTTTCCAGGCGTGAGAAGGGTCCGTGCGCAGGGGTTTTGCGAGCGGCACCGACGGTGGCGGCGGCATCCCGGTGAGGTGTTCACCGGTCGAGCCTCCGGTATCGCGGGGGTTGGTGCCCGTCCGCTGAGGTTCGACATCGCCTGCCGCATCCGGGTTTTCGGGTGGGCGGGCGATGTTCGTCGTGTGTGGAGGTGGCCCGGTTGGATCGCGGCAGTGCCGGAGACTCCTCTGCCGCCTTCGATTCGCTGTTCCGCGACGTGCTCGCCGGTTCCGGTGAGGCGGCCGCGCAGTCGGCGGCGCTGAGCGCGCTGCTCGACGAACAGGCGCACGAGGTGGTGTCCAAGGCGGTGCGGGCCACCGTGGACTGGGGTTCTCCGGAGTTGGACAGCTCGCACCTGCTGTGGGCGGTCACCCAGGTGCCGGCCACGGCCGAGCTGCTGGGTTCCTCGGGTGTGCGGGTGGGTGAGCTCGCCGAGGCGGTGCGCTCGGCGGTGATCGCCGTGCAGGAACCGCTGCTGCAGGGCTCTCCGGTGCTGTCCTCGGCGGCTCGGCGGGCGCTGCTGGGTGCCTACCGGCAGGCGTTGGCCGAGGGCGCCGACGTGGTGGGTGCGCGGCACGTGGTGCTGGGGTTGGCCGCCGACGCCGATTCGGTGGCCGGGCGCGCGTTGGCGCGGGCCATCGAGCTCGGTGAGGGCGGTGGTGGTCGCAGCGTGCTGAGCTTGACGCCGCGGCTGGACGAGTTCGGGATGGATCTCACCGAGCTGGCGCGGGCGGGCAAGCTGGATCCGGTGGTGGGCCGGGATGCGGTGATCGAGCAGGCCATCGAGGTGCTGGGCAGGCGCTCGAAGAACAACCCGGTGTTCGTGGGTGATCCGGGCGTGGGCAAGACGGCGATCGTGGAGGGTTTGGCGCGGCGGATCGTGGCCGGTGAGGTGCCGTGGTCGCTGGCGGATCTGCGGGTGGTGTCGCTGGATCTGGCGGGCATGGTGGCCGGGGCGAAGTACCGGGGCGAGTTCGAGTCGCGGTTCCGCGACGTGCTCACCGAGATCCGCGCCAACCGCGAGTCGGTGCTGGTGTTCATCGACGAGCTGCACAGCATCGTCGGTGCCGGCGCCGGTGAGGGGTCGATGGACGCGGGCACGATGCTCAAGCCCGCGCTGGCGCGCGGCGAGGTGCGGCTGCTGGGTGCCACCACGGTCGAGGAGTACCGCAAGCACGTCGAGAAGGATCCGGCGCTGGAGCGGCGTTTCGCGCCGATCATGGTCGACGAGCCCAGCGTGGAGGAGACCGTGGTGGTGCTGCGGGGTTTGCGGGAGCGCTACCAGCGCCACCACCGGGTGCGCATCGACGAGGCGGCGCTGAAAGCCGCTGCGGAGCTGTCCCAGCGCTACATCGCCGACCGGTTCCTGCCGGACAAGGCGGTGGACCTGCTGGATCAGGCGTGCAGCCGGGTGCGGTTGCGGCGCGGCGGGCAGGTGCGTTCGGCGGCGGTGTTCGAGCCGACGGTGGTGGCCGACGACGTCGCCGATGTGGTGGCCTCGCGCACCGGGATCCCGGTGGCCGATGTCAGCGCCGAGGACGTCTCGCGTCTGCTGGGGCTGGAGGAGCAGCTGCAGGCCAAGGTGGTGGGGCAGGACGCGGCGG
>NZ_SMLA01000103.1:0-7847 GCF_004349225.1 Saccharopolyspora karakumensis | reverse complement strand
GTGGCGGCGCGGGGCGCCGTCCCTGAGGGGGCTGTGCGCCGCGATAGTAGTCGTACCTGTCGCCGCCGCCCTGCGGCCTTCGCCTCGGCGGTCCGCCCGCCGACCAGTCGCTCATGCTCACACCTGCGTCGGTTGTTGGCGACGCGTCCCGCACGCGCCGCTGTGTGGCGTGCAGCATTGCAGAAGCACGTCGCGCAGGTGACCGCCGCTATCGAACAGTAACCCGTGGATCAGAGTTTGTGCTGGTGGTGGGCCCGAGGAAGATCTCACACCCACCACCAGCGCGTTCCTCTAGCGTGCCACGGCCGAGCGCACCGCGGTGGCCCACAGCTCGATCGCGGCGTCGACCTGCTCGGCGGTGACGATCAGCGGCGGGATCATGCGCACCACGTTGCCGTGCGGGCCGCAGGTGAGCAGCAGCAGCCCGGCCTCGGCGGCGGCGGCGTGCGCGCGGGAGGCGGTGGCGGTGTCCGGGGTGCCTTCGGGGGTGGTGAACTCGTTGCCCAGCATCAGCCCGAGCCCGCGCACGTCGCCGATGACCGGGTGGTCGGCGGCGACCTTGCGCAAGCCTTCGACCAGCCGCGCGCCTTGCTCGGCGGCGTTGGCCACCAGCCCTTCCTGCTCCACCACGTCGAGGGTGGCCAGTGCCGCGGCGGCGGCCACGGCGTTGCCGCCGTAGGTGCCGCCCTGCGATCCGGGCCAGGCCTTGCTCATCAGCTCCTCACCCGCGGCGATCGCCGAGATCGGGAAGCCGCTGGCCAGTCCCTTGGCGGTGATGAGGATGTCGGGGCGCACGCCGGCGTGGTCGTGGCCCCAGAAGCGGCCGGTGCGCCCGACACCGGTCTGCACCTCGTCGACGATGAGCAGGATGCCGTGGGCGTCGGCGCGCTGGCGCAGCCCGGCCAGGAAGTCCGGTGGCGCGGGGATGTAGCCGCCTTCGCCGAGCACGGGCTCGACGATGATCGCGGCGGTGTCGCGCGGGGAGCTCTGGGTGACCAGCAGCTGGTCGAACTCCGCCAGGGCGCGGCGCACGGCCTCCTCGGTGCTGCACTGCTGGCGGTAGGGCTCGGGGAAGGGCGTGAACACCACTCCCGGCATCATCGGCCCGATCCCGGCGCGCACCTTCACCCCGGAGGAGGTCAGGGCGGCCGCGCCCATGGTGCGGCCGTGGAAACCACCCTGGAAGGCGATGATGTTGGCCCTCCCGGTGGCGTGTCGCGCCAACCGGACGGACGCTTCAACCGCTTCACTTCCGGAGTTGACGTAGAAGAGGCGGTCCAGGCCCTCGGGCAGCACCTGGCCGAGGCGTTCGGTGAGGTCGAGCAGCGGCTTGTGCATCACCGTCGTGTACTGGCCGTGGATGAGGGTGCCGACTTGGCGCTGGGCGGCCTCGACCACGCGCGGGTGGCAGTGTCCGGTGCTGGTGACGCCGATGCCGGCGGTGAAGTCCAGGTAGCGGCGGTCGGACTCGTCGTAGAGGTAGACCCCTTCGCCGCGTGCGGCCAGCACCGGGGTCGCCTGCTTGAGCGCCGGGGAGAGCTCCGTCATGATCGACTCCAAGCATGCAGAATGTAGGATTGTTGACAATCTAGGCAGTCATGCAACCATCAGCAACACTCGGTGTCCACCACCGAAGCGCACTAGGTTGGCAAACAAGCACATCCGTCGACACCCAGGAGGGTTCGCGCAGCGATGACCACCACCCCAACGCATCCCCGCGAGGCGACCGTCGTCGAGGCCGCCCCCAAGCAACTGCTCATCGCCGGCAAGTGGCGCGACGCCACCGGTGAACGCACCTTCGCCGTCGAAGACCCCGCCACGGGCGCCACCCTCTGCCACGTCGCCGACGCCTCCCCCGACGACGCGCTCGCCGCGCTCGGCGCCGCCCACGACGCCCAAGCCGACTGGGCCACCCACCCGCCCCGCGAACGCGGCGAGATCCTGCGCCGCGCCTACGAGATCATCATCGAGCGACGCGAAGACCTCGCCCTGCTCATGACCCTGGAAATGGGCAAACCCCTGCCCGAGGCCCGCGGCGAGATCACCTACGCCGCGGAGTTCTTCCGCTGGTTCGCCGAAGAGGCCGTGCGCATCAGCGGTGACTACGCCGTGGCCCCCAACGGCTCCGGCCGCTTCCTGGTCACCCGCCAGCCCGTCGGCCCCGCCCTGCTGATCACCCCGTGGAACTTCCCCATGGCCATGGGCACCCGCAAGATCGGCCCCGCCATCGCCGCCGGCTGCACCTCGGTGATCAAACCCGCCCAGCAGACACCCCTGTCGATGCTGGCGCTGGCCGAGATCCTGCGCGAAGCCGGACTGCCCGACGGCGTGCTCAACGTCGTCACCTCCTCCCACGCCGGCGGGGTCATGGAACCGATGATCCGCGACCCGCGCGCCCGCAAGCTGTCGTTCACCGGCTCCACCGCCATCGGCCGCAAGCTCATCGAGCAGTCCGCCGAGCAGGTCCTCAAGGTCTCCCTCGAACTCGGCGGCAACGCACCGTTCCTGGTCTTCGACGACGCCGACCTCGACGCCGCCGTCGACGGCGCCATGCAGGCCAAGATGCGCAACATCGGCGAAGCCTGCACCGCGGCCAACCGCTTCTACGTCCACGCCGACATCGCCCAGGCCTTCTCCGACAAGCTCGCCGAACGCATGTCCGCGCTGACCATCGGCCGCGGCGTCTCCGAAGACATCCAGGTCGGCCCGCTCATCGACGAAAAGCAGCTGAGCAAGGTCACCGACCTGGTCTCCGACGCCGTCGCCCAAGGAGCCCAGGTCGTCACCGGCGGCGACCGGCACGGCGGCGACGGCTACTTCTACACCCCCACCGTGCTCACCGGCGTGCCCGAAGGCGCGCGCATGGCCAGCGAGGAGATCTTCGGGCCGGTCGCGCCGATCACCACCTTCACCGACGAGCGCGAAGCCATCGCCAAGGCCAACAACACCGAGTACGGCCTCGTCAGCTACCTCTACACCCAGAACCTGCAACGCGGCCTGCGCGTGACCGAAGCGCTCGACACCGGCATGGTGGGCCTCAACCAGGGCATCGTGTCCAACCCGGCCGCCCCCTTCGGTGGGGTCAAGGCATCCGGGCTGGGCCGCGAAGGCGGCAAGGTCGGCATCGACGAGTTCCTGGAGACCAAGTACGTCTCCATCGGCGGCCTCTGACCCACCGCACGACGAATGGTGGGGCCGGTTTCCGCGGAAACCGGCCCCACCATTCGTGTGAGATCCCTACTCGGCCATCGAACCGTTGAGGCGCTCCAAAGCGTCGTTCATGTGCGCCTCCAAGCGCGACAGCAGGAGCGCCTCGTCACCGGACTCGATCGCATCGACCAGGCCCTTGTGCTCATCGACCAGCGCCTGCACATCGGCGTGGTACTTGTCCTGCAACGCCGTCAGGCACATCCGCTTCTCCACCAGCAGCGTCTGCGCCATCCGCTGCAACCGGGAGCTGCCCGACACCCGCACCAGCGTCTCGTGGAACTCCTGATCGGCATCGGCCAGCTCGATGGCATCACCCTTGCCCGCCGCGGCCACCATCCGCGACTGCGCCGCGGTCAGCTCCGCCACGGCCTCGACCCGGTGGTGCCGCACGATCTGCTCGCACGCCGCCCGCTCCACCGCCAGCCGCGCCACGTAGATGTCGGCGACGTCCTCGGTGTGCAGATCCATCACGAACAACCCGCGATGCGGCTCACTGCGCAATAAGCCCTCGGCCACCAACCGCTGCATCGCCTCCCGCAGCGGGCCCCGGCTCACCCCCAGCCGCGCGGCCAACTCCGCTTCCCCCAGCTGCGACCCCGGAGGCAGCGACCCGTACATGATCGCCGCGCGCAACTGGTCGGCCACGATCGCCGCCGTCGACTTGCGCTGCACCGGCTCCAGCTCACCGGGCTGCTGGTACTGCTCCTCGGTCCCGAGCACTGCGCTCACCATTTCCCTGTTCGCCGATGACCACCGGGGTCACCGGCCTGTTCCGGTCCGGAACAGCGTTCCCAATCCCTCACGCGACGTGCCCGCACCGGCCAGTCGCAACGCTTCCCACGCGCTGACCTGGTTGGCGGTCAGCACCGGCTTGCCCAGCCGCTGCTCGATGTCCTCCAGCCACGCCGCGGTGTGCAGCGCGGTGTCGGGCATCAGCAGCGCCTCGGCCTGGTCGTCGTCGTTGGCCGCGGCGAACGACAGCACCTCCTCGCGGCCCAGCGTGCCGACCTCGGCGGCGGTGACGATGCCCCTGCTGGACAGCCGCACCACCTCCAGGTCCCCGGCGCGCAGGAACTCCACGAAGTGATCGGCCACCTCGGCCGGGTACGTCGCGGCCACCGCGACCCGCCGCAGCCCCAGCAGGGCGGCGGCGTGCACGAACGCGAACGACGTGCTCGACGTCGGCTTGCCGGTCACGGCCTGCAGCTTCTCCACCTGATCGCGGGCCCCGGACCAGCCGAAGACGAAACTGCCCGAGGTGCACGCCCAGAGCACCGAATCCACCTCGCCCAGCGCACGCGCGCCGTCGGCGAGCACCTGCTCGGAACCCACGTCCAGCAGGGCATCGACGCGATGGGCGTCCTCGCGCATCAGCGTGTGCACCAGCGGCAGCCGGACATCGTCTCCGAGCAGGCCCTCCAAGGTCGGGTAGTCGTCTTCGGCGCTGTAGCCGGGATACAGAATTCCTGCGGTGTGCGGCACCGGGGAGCTCCATCCTGTGCTCGACGTCCAACGGCCAACAACCCTGGGGTACCCCGCCCGGCCACACCGCAACGGGGTGTCGATTGTTGACAATGTTACCGCAGGGTGAGCGGCCGCCGGAACGTTCGTAATGTCATCTTTACCGCCCCGCTCACGCGGCCGGAGCGTCCACCGCCTGCATCAATCGCTGCTCGGCACCCACCGCCGAAAGCCCCATCTCGCGCAACGCCGCCCAGATCGTGACCTGGTTGGCCGTGAGAACCGGCTTGCCCAACTCCTGCTCCAACGGCCCGATCAGGTCGTAGGTCGGCAGGTTCGTGCACGAGATGAACATCGCCTCGGCCTCCGGGCGATCCGCCGCGCGCACGATCTCCACCACCTCGCGGTACCCGGTCTTCCAGATCTGGCCGTCCAAACCCAGCCCGACGCTGGAGACCACCTCCACCCCGTGCTCACCCAGGAACGAGCACAACCGGTCGGTGATGGACACCACGTAGGGCGTCGCGATCGACACGCTGCCCACGCCCAGCACCTCCAAAGCGCTCACCAGCGCACCGGAGGTGGTCACCGCGGCCGGCGCACCGGCATCGCGCATCACCTCCACCAACCGCCGCTGCCCGCCGGCGCCGTCGACGAAACTCCCGGAGGTGCAGGCGTAGGCCACCACCTCCGGCTCGGGCACCAACAGGTCACGGGTGGCCGCGTGCACCGCGGCCTCGTCGGAGACCAGGCTGGCCTGCTCGACGCTGACCGGCACCGGGACGAACGCGGTGCGCGTGAGGTACAGCGACACCTCCTGCGGCGACCAGCGCCACAGCTCGCGGTCCAGCGCCAGGTCGAACGGGGTGATCACCCCGATCCCCCGCTGCTGCACCGGGCCGGACACCGCGCCGAGGAAGTCATCAAGTGGCATGCCGGCCCCCGATCGTTCCCTCGAAGCGCTCGTAGCGCAGGGTTTCGCCGACGCTGCCCGAACGCCACACGTCGTTGCACGCCTCGGCCATCTCCGCCAGCCCCTCCACGATCGTGGCGTAGACGTTGCCGGGCACCCAGCCGACGTCACCGTTGAGCAGCAGGTTGTTGCGCCCGTAGAAGATCGCCAGGTCGATCACCCCCGGCAGGTCCTCGATTCCCTTCTCCTGCTTGAACTCCCGGTCCAGCATGCCGCCGGGGAAGGAGAAGTAGACGACGTCGCCCGGGATCGGCGTCACCGTCGGGTTCTCCTGGCCCGGCTCGTCGGCGGCGAAGCGCGGCACCATCGTGTAGATCTCGTTGCGGGCGTACTTGGCGTGGTGCACCGGCCCGACCTGCGGCAGCGCGTTCCACACCGCCTCGCAGGTTCGGGGCGCATCGGCGTCGAGCAGCTCCGCCACGCAGGACACACCGCGCTTCTCCAGCGTGATCGACAGGTACCTGGGCATCGTGATCCATTCATTCGCTGTGGCCATGTCGCACTCTCCCCGGGCCGGACCAACCGATGCCAGCGGATTGTTGACAATCCTACGAACCGTTCCTAGCGTGTCAATGCCTCCACCGACGCTCGTTCTCACCCGCACAGTGCTGGGGAAACACGCTCGTCATCGGCGTGGGAGACGATCACCCGACACCCCTGCGGCCCTAAGGTCATCGCCATGGTCAACAACCGCCCCTCCGTCGTCGTCCTCCACGACGGAGACGCACCCGACGAGATGGCCCGCATCGCCGAGCACGCCGAACTGCGCTACGCCACTGGCGAGGAGCTCCCCGACGCCCTGCCCGGCGCCGACGCCCTGTTCGTCTGGGCCTTCCGCTCCCAAGCCATCGCCGACGCCTGGCCCCAGGCCGACACGCTCCAATGGATCCACGCCGCCAGCGCTGGAGTCGACCGCCTGCTGTTCCCCCAGCTGCGCGACTCCCCCGTGCAGCTGACCAACTCCCGCGGCGTGTTCGACCAGCCCATCGCCGAATACGTCCTGGGAACCGTGCTCACCTTCGCCAAGGACATGCACACCACCCTGCGCCTGCAAGACGCCAAGCAGTGGAAGCACCGCGTCACCGAACGCATCGAAGGCAAAACCGCCCTCGTCGTCGGCACCGGCCCCATCGGCCGCGCCATCGCCCGCCAACTCACCAACGCAGGACTGCGCGTGGCCGGAGCCGGACGCACCACCCGCACCGGCGACCCCGACTTCGGCGACATCCACGCCTCCGACGACCTCGTCCGCATCGCAGGCGACTACGACTACCTCGTCCTCGCCGCACCCCTGACACCCCAGACCCACGGGCTCATCAACGCCGACGTCCTCGCCGCCATGCGCCCCAGCGCCCGCTTCATCAACGTCGGCCGCGGCGAACTCGTCGACCAACCCGCCCTCGTCACCGCCCTCCAGCAACAACAACTCGCCGGCGCCGCCCTCGACGTCTTCGACACCGAACCCCTCCCGCAGGACTCACCCCTGTGGGAGATGCCCCACGTCCTGGTCTCCCCGCACATGTCCGGCGACACCCTCGGCTGGACCGACGAACTCGTCGACCTGTTCCTGACCAACCTGCGCGCCTTCACCCACGGCACCGACCTGCGCAACGTCGTCGACAAGCAACGCGGCTACGTCACCGCCTGACCCCGCCAGGCCGCCACACCCAGGGAGACGCCATGGCCAACACCCAGCCCGCCGAACTCCCGGCCACCGAACTGCTGTCCGCCTACGCCGCCGGAACCCTCTCACCCGTCGAAGCCTGCGAAGCCGCCCTGCAACGCATCAACGACCACGACCCCGCCATCAACGCCTACTGCCTCGTCGACCCCGAACACGCCCTGCGCGCCGCCCGCGAATCCGAGAACCGCTGGCACCGCGGCCAACCCGCCGGACGACTCGACGGCGTGCCCACCTCCGTCAAAGACCTCTTCCTCACCCGCGGCTGGCCCACCCTGCGCGGCTCCCACACCATCGACCCCGACCAGCCCTGGACCGAAGACGCCCCCGCCGTCACCCTGCTGCGCCGCGAGAACCCCGTCCTCCTCGGCAAGACCACCACCCCCGAACTCGCCTGGAAAGCCGTCACCGACAGCCCCCGCCACGGCATCACCCGCAACCCCTGGGACACCTCCCGCACCGCAGGAGGCTCCTCCGGCGGCGCCGCGGCCGCCGTGGCCACCGGCATGGGCCCCCTCGCAC
>NZ_SMLA01000102.1:0-7888 GCF_004349225.1 Saccharopolyspora karakumensis | reverse complement strand
CTGCTGCCTTCGTCGGCAGTTGACTCCGCGTCGGTTCGGCGCGGGGACCAGTCGTCGGCAGGGGCGATCCGGGCCGGGGGAGGTGGACCGGGATGTTTCTCGGTACCCATCACCCCAAGCTCGACGACAAGGGGCGCTTGACGCTGCCGGCGAAGTTCCGGGACGCACTGGCGGGGGGTCTGATGGTCACCAAAGGTCAGGACCACTGCCTCTACGTCTTCCCGCGCGACGAGTTCGAGCAGATGGCGCGCAAGGTCGCCGAGGCTCCGTTCACCAACGAGGCGGTTCGCGCCTACCAGCGGTACCTGTTCGCCGGAACCGACGAGCAGCGGCCCGACGGTCAGGGGCGGATCTCCATCGCACCGGAGCTGCGGCGCTACGCGGAACTGAACAAGGAATGCGTGGTCATCGGCGCGATCACCCGCCTGGAGATCTGGCAGGCGGAGAGGTGGCAGAGCTACCTCGACGAGCACGAGGAGGGCTACGCCCAGGCTCGCGAGGAGGTGCTGCCCGGCGTGTTCTAGGCGTGACGGTCGGGTTTCGTGAGGCCTCGGTCCGCTCGGCTTTCGCCTCCTGGTGCATCTTCCCCGGTACCAGGAAGCGACGGGCGGGCGGGGACCTGACGGGATCCGGCGCAAGAGGGGGATCAACGCTGCGACGGTCGGTGCGCACTGCTGAGTGCGCGCCGATCGCTGGTTATGAGCAAGAACGGCACGCGGGAGGGAGGGACCGCAGTGGCCGACAAGCCGCATGAGACGGGCGGTTCCGCCCGCGACAAGCACGTGCCGGTGCTGTTGGAGCGCACGCTGGAGCTGCTCGCGCCTGCGCTGTCCCGGGACGGGGCGGTGGTCGTCGACGCCACGCTGGGCATGGGCGGGCACTCCGAGGCGATGCTCGCCGCGCATCCGGGGTTGACGCTGGTCGGGCTCGACCGCGACCCGGACGCGCTGCGCCTGGCGGGCGAGCGGCTGGCGCCGTACGCCGACCGGGTCCACCTGGTGCACGCGGTCTACGACGAGTGGGACCGGGTGCTCGACGAGCTCGGACTGCCCGCTGTGGACGCCGCGCTGTTCGACCTGGGCGTGTCCTCGTTGCAGCTGGACGAGGCCGAGCGCGGTTTCGCCTACGCGCAGGACGCGCCCCTGGACATGCGGATGGATCCCGGTGCGCCGCGCACCGCCGCCGACGTCCTCAACACCTACGCGCACGAGGACCTGGCGCGGGTGCTGCGGGTCTACGGCGAGGAGAAGTTCGCGGGCAAGATCGCCTCGGCGATCCTGCGCGAGCGCGACAAGGAGCCGTTCAGCAACAGCGCGCGGCTGGTCGAGCTGCTCTACAACACGGTCCCGGCCGCCAGCCGGCGCACCGGAGGGCACCCGGCCAAGCGCACCTTCCAGGCGCTGCGCATCGAGGTCAACGCCGAGCTCGCCGTGCTGGAGCGGGCTCTGCCCGCGGCCCTCGAGTCGCTGGCCGTGGGCGGGCGGATCGCGGTCATGTCCTACCACTCGCTGGAGGACAAGATCACCAAGCGGGAGTTCGCCGATCGCGTGAAGTCCCGCACCCCGGTCGACCTGCCGGTCGAACTCCCCGGGCACGGGCCGGAGTTCCGGCTGCTCACACGGGGTTCCGAGCAGGCCGGTGAGGACGAGAGAGAAACCAACCCCAGGGCGGCTTCGGTGCGGCTGCGCGCCGCCGAGCGGATCCGCGGGGGCAACGGCGAGGAGGCGACATGACTGCACCTGCACGTGCCAACGCGGCTTCACGGACCGACAGCGCCCAGGCCGAGACCGCGGAGAAGACCCGCACGGCACCTCAGCCGACGGGCCTGAAGCCGCCGCCCAAGAAGGCCGACAAGCGCCGCACCCGCTCGGCCGCCGCCGAGCGCGCCTACGCGCGTCGCGAGGAGCGCCGCGAGCAGTCGGCCCGGCGCCCGCGCCAGGTCCGGCAGGGCATCGACGAACGGCGTCCCGTCGCGGCCATGCCGCGCGCCAAGCAGCTGGTGCACGAACGCGTCTCAACGCTGGCCCGGCTGCCGCTGGTCGTGGTCGTGATGGTCGTGCTGGCCACCGGCCTGGCGGCGACGCTGTGGCTGTCGATCTCGGCGGTCAGCGGCAGCTACCAGCTGCAGGAGGGCGAGATGCGGGTCAACGCGCTCAACGAGCGCAAGGAGCAGCTGCAGCGCGACGTCAGCACGATGGGTTCGACGCCGGAGATCCAGCGCCGCGCCGAGCAGGAGCTGGGCATGGTCAAGGCCCCGGCACCGGCGCACCTGGTGCCGCAGCCGGACGGTTCGGTCGTGGTCGTCGGTGAGCCGGAGAAGGCCACCGCACCGCCGCCGCCCGCTCCGCCCGCGCCGCCCGCCGTGCCGGGCCAGGCGGTCGTGCCCGGTCAGCCGGTTCCGCCGGCGACCCCGCAGACCGCGCCGCAGAACGACCCGGCCCAAGCGCAGGCGATGGGGCGCTGATGCCGCGCAGGCCCCAAGCACGAGGTCGCACCGCCCGCACCAACGTCGCCGGAAGCAACCGGCGGCTGTTGGTCGGGCGGTTGCTCATGGTGATCGCGCTGCTGGTCACCGGCGCCAAGCTGGTCCAGGTGCAGGGCGTGGAAGCCGGTGCGCTGTCCAGCCAGGCCGAGAAGCAGCGGATCACCAAGGACGCGATCCCCGCCGAACGCGGGTCCATCGTGGACCGCAACTCCAACGTGCTCGCCTTCTCCAGCGAAGCGCGCCAGCTCTACGCCAACCCGCGCCAGCTCACCCAGGCCTTCGACGAGCAGCACGCGAAGGACCCGAGCAAGCCGACGTCGGTGCAGCACAAGCAGGACATCGCCCGGTTCATCGCCAAGACGCTGCCCGGCCAGATCACCGAGCAGGAGGTGCTGGACGCGCTGTTCAAGGACGCCGCGTTCACCTACTTCGGCCCGGAGATCGACCCGAGCCAAGCCAACCTGATCACCGAGAAGTACCCGCACATCGGCGCCGAGTACCGCGCCACCCGCGAGTACCCGGCGGGCAACCTGGCGGCCAACGTCATAGGCGCGGCGAACTGGCGGATGGACGAGCGCAAGGTGCAGGGCCAGATCGGCCTGGAACTGGCGATGAACAAGGTCCTCGCCGGTCGCAACGGCACCAAGGTCTCCGACACCGCGATGGGGTCGAGCCTGGTCATCCCCGGCACCGAGCGCGAGCTGGAACCGGCGACCCCCGGTTCGGACGTGCAGCTGACCCTGGACTCCGACCTGCAGCACATGGTGCAGCAGGCGGTCTCCGACTACGCCGTCCGCGCGGGCGCCAAGAGCGCGAGCGCGGTGGTCCTCGACGCCAAGACCGGCGAGGTCTACGCGCTGGCCAACGACAAGACCTTCGACCCGCGCGGTCCGTGGGTCGGCAACCTCGGCAACCCGGCGGTCACCACGCCCTTCGAGCCCGGTTCGGTCAACAAGCTGATCACCGCGGCGGGCGCGATCGAGCAGGGCGTGATCAAGCCCGAGACGGTGCTGCAGGTGCCGGGCAGCATCGAGGTCGCCGACCGCACGGTGGGTGACGCGTGGGAGCACGGCACCATCGGGCTGACCTTCACCGGCGTGCTCGGCAAGTCCTCCAACGTGGGAACGCTGATGGTCGCCCAGCAGCTCGGCGAGCAGCGGTGGTACGACCTGGCCAAGGCGTTCGGGCTCGGCAAGCTGACCGGCATCGGCCTGCCCGGCGAGAGCGCGGGCAGCCTGCTCCCGCGGGAGAAGTGGTCGGGCTCGACCTTCGCGAACCTGCCCATCGGGCAGGGTCTTTCGATGACCGTGCTGCAGATGGCGGGCATGTACCAGGCGATCGCCAACGACGGCGTCCGCGTGCCGCCGCGCATCATCGACGCCGAGATCGCTCCGGACGGCACGCGGATCGAGCGGCCGCGCCCGGAACCGGTCCGGGTCGTGAGCCCGCAGACCGCGCACATCGTCAAGGACATGCTGCGCTCGGTGGTGCAGAACGGTCCCGGCAGCGCCAACGACGGCACCGGCCCGGCCGCCGCGATGCCGGGCTACCAGGTGTCGGGCAAGACGGGTACGGCGCAGCAGATCGATCCCGAGTGCCGGTGCTACAGCCAGTCGAAGTACTGGATCACCTTCGCGGGCATGGTCCCCGCGGACGATCCGCGGTTCGTGGTCGGCCTGATGCTCGACGCCCCGTCCGGCTCCCGCGAATCCACCTCGGCGGCACCGCTGTTCCACACCATCGCCGGTTCCCTCACCCAGCGCTACCAGATCCCGCTGTCCAAGGAGCAAGCCCCGCTGCAGACGCTGCAGGTCCCCTGAGCGAACCCTCCAACCGGCTCTTCCCCTTCGCGGGGGAGAGCCGGTTGTCGTTGCGCGAGGGGGGTTCTGGTCCGAACGGACCGGGTGCGAAGGACGTGATCCGGGACCAGGGCCGTCCCTTGGTCTCCGGGAGCCCGGGTCAGTTCGGGTTGAGGCTCTTCGGGGTTCGGGAGTCCTGCGGTTTCGCGGCTCGTGCGGGGTCGTCTGATCTGGTGAGGGTGAGGAAGAGGGCTGCTGCGGCGAAGCCGCAGAGGGCGAGGAGGTAGAGGCCTGCGGCGTCGGAGTCGAGGGTGGACTCGACCCAGGTCTTGGCGACCGGGGCGACGAAGCCGCCCAGGTTCCCCAGCGAGTTGATGAGGCCGATGCCGGCCGCGGCGGCGGTGCCCGTCAGGTAGGCGGCCGGGAACGTCCAGAAGACCGGCTGCACGGCGATGTAGCCGGCCGCCGCCACCGACAGGCCCGCGATGGCCAGGACCGGGTTGCTGAAGGCCGCGGAGGCCGCGATGCCGACCGAGCCGACGGCGACGCAGGCGGCCGCGACGAAGCGCTTCTTCGGCTGGGCCAGGCGGTCCGCGGCCGTGTTGACCACGATGTTGACCACCAGCGCCGCGGTCCAGGGGATCGCCGTGACCAGACCGACGAGCAGTCCGACTTCGCTGCCCACGGCCTCGGAGACCTGCGTCGGCAGGTAGAAGGTCATGCCGTAGACGCTGCACTGGATCAGGAAGTAGATCAGGCAGAAGTACAGCACCCGGAGGTCCACCAGGGCCGAGAGCAGCCGGTGCGGTCCCCGCTTCGCCTCGTCCTCGGCGTCCAGCGCGGCTTGCAGGGTGGTGCGCTGGTCCTCGGTGAGCCACTTGGCGTGGGCTGGGGAGTCGTCGAGGTAGAAGAACGCCCACACGCCCACGACGCAGGCGATCAGGCCCTCGACGGCGAACATCCACTGCCAGCCCAGGAATCCGGCCGCTCCGTCGAGCTCCAGCAGCGCGCCCGACAGCGGTGCGCCGAGCACCGAGGCCAGCGGGATGCCGAAGTAGAACAGCGCGTTGCAGCGGGCGCGGTAGGCGTGCGGCACCCAGTAGGTGATGTAGAGGATCACGCCGGGGAAGAACCCGGCTTCGGCCACGCCGAGCAGGAAGCGCAGCAGGTAGAACAGGAACTCGCTGTTGACCAGCGACATCGCCGCCGAGATGAGGCCCCAGGTGACCATGATCCGGCACATCCACCAGCGGGCGCCGACCCGCGTCATGATCAGGTTGCTGGGGACTTCGAACAGCGCGTAGCCGATGAAGAACAGGCCCGCGCCGAGTGCGTACGCGGCCTCCGAGATCCCGGCGTGCGCCTGGAATTCCTCCTTGGCGAAGCCGATGTTGACGCGGTCCAGGAACGCGATGATGTACATCAGGAACAGGAACGGGATCAGTCGGACCATGACTCGCCGCACCGCTGTGCGCAGCGCCGGGGCGTCGGATCGCACCGTGCCTCCTCGTCGAGGTTCGGTATGTCGAACGTTGTTCGTGATTTGGACCACGAGCGTAGGAGTGCCGTTCGGCAGCGTCAACGGTCTTGTTCGAAATGGCAACCGCTGTTCGGTATTGCGGATGGGCTATTGCGCGCCGCCGCACGAGCTGGTTACGTCCCTTCCATCCGCTGGAAACCACAGCTCGGGAGGACGCGATGAGCACGCCGCGGCGCAGCGCCAGCTGGTTCGGGGCCTACGGGCGAGCGGGCATGACCGCTCGTTCCTGGGTGAAGAACCAGGGCTACAGCGACGAGGTGTTCGACGGGCGGCCGGTCATCGGCATCGGCACGACCTGGTCGGAGCTGGCGCCGTGCAACGCCCACCAGCAGCGCATCGCCGAATCGGTGAAGCGCGGTGTGTGGCAAGCGGGTGGATTCCCCCTGGAATTCCCCAACATGGCGCTCGGCGAGACGCTGATGCGGCCGACCACCATGCTCTACCGCAACCTGCTGGCCATGCAGGCCGAGGAGACCATCCGCGCCAACCCGCTCGACGGCCTGGTGCTGCTGTCCGGTTGCGACAAGACCACTCCCGGGCTGCTGATGGCCGCCTCCAGCGTCGACCTGCCCGCCGTGATGCTCACCGGCGGCCCGATGCTCAACGGCAAGTACCGGGGGACCGACATCGGCTCCGGCACCGCCGTGTGGCAGGCCGAGGCCGACCTGGTCGCCGGCCGCATCGACCAGGAGGAGTGCTACTTCATCGAGGGCTGCATGTCCCGCTCCAACGGGCACTGCATGACGATGGGAACCGCCTCGACCATGGCCTGCGTCGTCGAAGCGCTGGGCATGCAGCTGCCCTACGCCGCGTCCTGGCCCGCCGTGGACGCCCGCCGCTACGCCACCGCGCAGCAGACCGGGCAGCGGATCGTGGAGATGGTCTCCGAGGACCTCAAGCCCTCCGACATCCTCACCCGCGAGGCGTTCCGCAACGCCATCCGCGCCAACGCCGCCATCGGCGGCTCCACCAACGCCGTGGTGCACCTGATCGCGATCGCCAAGCGGGTCGGCGTGGAGCTCACCGTCGACGACTTCGACCTCGACACCCGCGAGGTGCCGACGTTGGTGAACCTGCAGCCCAGCGGCAAGTTCCTGATGGAGGACTTCTGCTACGCGGGCGGGCTGCCCGCGGTGCTCAAGGAGCTGGGCGGGCTGGTCGAGCGCGAAGCGATCACCGTCAACGGCAGGTCGATGGGCGAGAACATCGCCGACGCCGAGGTGCACAACCGCGAGGTCATCACCTCCTTCGACGAGCCGTTCCAGGCCGTGGGCACCGGCACCGCCGTGCTGCGCGGATCGCTGGCGCCCGGGGGCGCCGTGATCAAGCAGTCCGCGGCCTCGCCCCGGCTGCTGGTGCACCGGGGCACGGCGATGGTGTTCGAGGACGTCGACGAGTACTACGCGGTGTGCTCCGACGACGATCTCGATGTCGACGAGAACACCGTGCTGGTGGTCCGCAACGCCGGGCCGAAGGGCTACCCGGGGATGCCCGAGGTCGCCAACGTCCCGGTGCCCAAGAAGGTGCAGGACGCCGGGTTCGACGACATCGTCCGCATCTCCGACGGCCGGATGAGCGGCACCGCCTACGGCACGGTCGTCCTGCACGTCACGCCCGAGGCCGCTGCCGGTGGTCCGCTGGCCTTCGTCCGCACCGGCGACACCGTCAGCCTCGACGTGCCCAACCGGCGGCTGGACCTGGAGATCTCGGACGAGGAGCTGCAGCGCCGCCGGTCGGAGTGGAAGGACCCGGACAACCCCTACGAGCGCGGTTGGCAGCGGCTCTACTACGACCACGTGCTGCAGGCCTCCGACGGTGCCGACCTGGACTTCCTCGTGGGCAAGTCCGGCAGCTACGTCCCCCGCGACGGCCACTGACCGAGCGACGAGCCGCGCTGAGCGACCTGCCCGGTCGCCCAGCGCGGCTCGCCACCTGTGACCAAACCCCGATTACGGCCGTTTTCAGGCCCCTGATTACGGCGGTATTCCGGTCCCTGGGTTACTGCCGTTTTCGGGACCCTGATTACGGCGGTATTCCGGTCACTTGATGGGGCCGGAGCCGGGG
>NZ_SMLA01000101.1:0-8032 GCF_004349225.1 Saccharopolyspora karakumensis | reverse complement strand
CGCACACCGAAGAAGTGCATCACCTCGTGCGTGAACTCCGACGGAGCAGCACCCGCAGCCCACCGATGCTGATCCATCGGATTCTTCACATCATCCGGCCGACCCGGAACCACGTCGATGGTGCCGTAGGCGTCGGCCGGGTCGTCGACGAAGACCACGTTGGCGTGAGCCTCGACGTCCGGGCCGGGCAGCAGGTGGGCCTGCTGGTTGACCAGCTGCTCGATGCCCGCTGCGGTGTTGGCGCGCACCGCCGCCAGATCCGCCTGGCTCACGCCCTCAGCGGGACGCAGGTGCAGCTTCGTCTCCAGGTTCCAGCGGCCCGGTTCGGGGGTGAGGCTGTAGCGGACCTCCTGTCGGATGCCGCTGGCCGGACCGCGCTGGACGCTCGGCTGCCCGTCCGTGCCGCCGAAGACGAAGGCGTTGTCCAGCGGCTTCCACCGCTCGGCCTCCACCTCGTACTTCGGCAGCGGCTCGTCGACGTCGGCGGGCTGGACGGCCACCGGCTGCTGGACCGGTGCGGAGTGCGGTGCCGCGGTCGGCAGCCGGTCGCGGATGGCCTCGGCGATCTGGGCGCTGGAGGGGTCGGCGAAGAACTCCGCGGCGCGCTGCGACCCGAAGTCGTCAACGCCGGAGGCGTAGGCCACCGCGGCGAGGATCTCGCGGCCGGTGCTCTGCTTCGTCACGCCCAGGCCGCGGACGTCGATCTCGACGCTGCGTCCGGTCTCCTCGGTGTTGGTGGTGGACTGCGCGGTTCCGGTGCGTTCCAGGCTCGCCGGGACGTAGTGCGCGTCGGCCTTCGCCGCGCCGCTGCCGGGGTTGGAGTGCGCGACGCCGTCGTGGTCGGTGAGCTGGTAGGTGCCGCGCAGGTCCTGGGCGATCTGGTTCGACAGCGCGCCACCGACTATGTCCCCGCCGGTGCCGTGGTCCTGCTGGGCGTTGCCGCCGGGGGCGGTCGGGAATCCGCCCATGTGGTTGGGCTGGCCGGTGTAGGGGTTGGTCCCGGGCCGGACGCCCAGCACCATCGTGTTGTCGTCCAGCCAGGGCAGCGCGAAGAACTTCTGCTTGCGCCACTGCCCGTCCTGGCCTCGTTCGAGCAGGTTGCCGGACCGGTCGAAGCGCCTTCCGTCGGCGTCGGTCCTGCTCTCGTCCGGGCGGAGGCCGTTGTCCTGAGCGGTGTTCGGTGGGACTCCGGGGTCGATGTCGGTGGTTTCGCGCCGCAGGTCCTGCAGCTCGAACTCGTTCTCGGCGATCTGCCTGCCGAGCTGGTCGAGCCGCTGCACGTCCGGCTCGGTGACCTCGAGGGCCGCGCGGTGGATGATCTCGACCTGGCGCGGGTCGGGCCGGGGACCGCCGTCGAGGTGCGGTTCGACCATGGCCTGCGCGGCGTCGGCGAGCTGGTTGATCCGGTTGGTGACCCGGTCGTACTGCGAGGTCAGCTCGGCGAGCTGGTCTTCGAGGGTCTGGATCTCCTGCTGCGCCCGCTCCGGCGACCGAGGGGCCCGCACGGCCGTGTCCTGGGCGGTGGCGGTCGTGGCGGGCGCGGTCCGCGGCGGGTCGTCGAACGGGGTGTGCTCGCCGTCGCGGACGTCGAACTCCACCGGCGTGCCGGTGAACCCGTTGGTGCCCTCCATCCGGTGCTCGGACCAGGAAGGCGCGAAGTGCGGCTTGGAGCGGATCACCACGTCGTAGTGCGGGATCGCGGTGTAGCGGCGCCAGTCCTGCTGGCGGGTGCGGGAGTTGTGGCTCTCCTCCAGCGCGGCGGCGGCCGTCTCGGAGCCCGCGAGGCCCCGCGAGGCGGAGTTCTCGGCGTTGCTCCAGTTGGTGCCGTGGATGGCCATCAGGCCGAGGCCGGCGTCAGCGCTGCGGGCGTTGGCGTCGCTGGAGGACTGCCCGGTTTCCTGACCGTGCTTCTCCTCGTGCTGCGCCTCGGTCCAGGAGTGCATGAACCGCGGGTCGGTCAGCCGGGGCTTGACCTGCACCTCGTAGTCCACCGAGAGGAAGCGGTCGTGCACCTGGAACGAGGTCGTGTAGCCGTCGTCGCCGAGCAGCCGCCGGTCGTTGCCGAGGTTCGGCACGAGCATGTCCGGCGAGAACAGCGCGTCGATCTTGCCCCGGTTCGGCGTTCCCGCGCCGAACCATCGGTTCACCAGGTCCTTGTGGCCGCGGGCGTCGACGATGGCGTCCACCACCTGCTCGGTGAGCTGCGAGTTTCTCGTGCCCTTGGCCAGCTGGAAGGACGGGGTCTGCTTGGCGGCGTCGGTGATGTCGCGTCCGGTCGCCGCGGGCGCGTGGTCGGTGGGCTGGTCGAGCAGGAACTCGGGCAGGCTCAGGTCGACCTTGCCCTGGGCCTGGGACACCTGCGGGGGCAGCGTCACCTCGCGCAGTTCGGGATGGCGGTAGGCGCTGGACCCGACCGAGCCCTCGGTGAAGGTCGACAGCAGCAGCGGAGGGACGCGGAACCGGTGCACCGAGAAGTTGATCTTCACTGGAGCTCGGACACCGACGTGGTCGTCGGTGTCCGAGCGGTCCTGGCGGAACGTGCCGACCTCGTTGGCCTGCTCCGCGCCGCTCTGGTTCGACCAGCCCACGACCGGCATGGGCGCCATGGCCCCGCCGTCGGCGGTCGTCGGGACGATGGGCCAGGCGGTCAACGACACCGAGGTGGCCACGTCGCGCGATGAGTCCTGCCCCTGCCCGCGCACGCCCTGGGTTTCGACGTAGCCGCCCGTCTCCACGTCGCCGCGATCGATGATCTCCGCGCCCGGCTGCTGCTCGGCGGTCGCGGTGAACGTGTAGTAGTCCGAGCCGAACCACCGCGAGCGGAACATGGTGCGCTGCCAGCCGCCGTTGAGCATCTCGCGGACGTCGGCGGGGTTGTCCAGCGCGCGCAGCGCGTTGGTGGCGTCGAAGAGCGGTGCCGGGCGGCCGGAATCCGGTGTCCAGCCCGGGAACAGCTCGGGCGCGGCGTGCCAGAGCGCGCGGATCGCGTCGTCCGACAAGCGGTCCTGGGTCCCCGGCTGCCGCGTCTGATCGGTCTGGGACTGATCGGGTTGCGACTGGCCGGCCTGCGACTGGTCGGCCTGATCGGTTGGCGACTGATCGGTCTGGGTCGGGTTCGCCGGGTCCGGCGCGTCCCGGGTGAACCCGGAGACGACGACGGAGCGGTCCAGGCCCTTGCCGAGGTCGCGCAGCAGCGGCAGGTCCTCGGTGAGCCGGCCGTCCGGGTGCGTGGTCACCGGGTTCTGCGGCTTGACGTAGAGCAGGCCGTCGGGGACGACGATCTCGACGTGGCCGCTCTGCGCCCCGGTCGGGTACGGGCTGATCGCGTCCCAGCGGTGGTTCGGCTGCCCGAACAGCTGCTGCCAGGCGTCGGCGCGCACCGAGAGCACCAGGTCGCCCGTGTAGAGCTGCATCGGCGTCGTGACCTGCGAGGCGGACTTGGTGGACCCGCCCAGCGAATCATCGGTCCCACGCCCGGTCGACAGGGACGCACCCGCGCCGGCGTCGGCCATGGCGCCCCAGAAGTTGAGCCCGATCTCGCCCTCGGTGCCGCTGCTGGTGCCGTGGGAGATCGACACGCCCGTCTTGTTGGTGGTCTCCCACGTCGAGTTGCCGGGCACCGGGCCGAGCGGCCGCTCGTTGTGCACCCGCATCTCGAACGCGCCGCGCTGCATGCGGTCGAAGAGCACGCCGCCGTGCGCGCCGCCGTCGCGCACCTGCGGCGCGTGGAACATGCCCGCGAGCCGGGTCTGCCACCACTGCGGGTCGACGTCGACGAGGTGCTTCGGGTTGCTGTGCTTGGGATCGGTGCTGCCGGTGTGCGCGATCCAGCGGCGGAACCGCTCGAACTTGCCTTCCTTGGCGCTGCGGACGGCGTCGCGCTGCATGTCGTGGAACGCGTCGTTGGCCTTGCCGTAGAGATCGACCACCGAGACGACGGCGGTGTTGTTCATGTCGACGCGGTTGCCGTCGTTGAGGTCGCGCGTCGCGGCGGGCGCCGGAGCGCCCGGGTCCCAGCCCGCGTCGGCGTCGAGCATGAAGCTGGCCACCCGGTAGTCCGCGTGCCCCGGGACCTCGCTCTTGGTGGGAGGTGTCCTGCGGCTGAACGGGTTTCGCGCGGAGGTGTCGGTGGCTTCGAGCTTCCAGGTGACGTCGCGGGTGACCCGGTCGGCCTTGCCCTCGTACTTGATGCGTTGCTCGGATTCGAGGCTGTCGCCATGCCCGCTGGACTTGCCGCGGCTCCAGCTGCCGCCGAGTCCGGCGATGCCGCCGACGTAGCTGTTGGAGCCGTACCCGGCGGGCCGGATCGTGGTGCGGACCATGCCGGCCAGCAGCGCGCCGACGCCGAAGCTGGTCTTGAACCCGGTCTTCCAGCCGCTGCCGTGCTTGCGGGTCGCGCTGAACCTGACGTCGTTGTCGAGGGTGCGCCGTCCCGTCACGTCGCCGAGGTCGGCGGTGAGCTCGAAGTGGAACTTCCGCCCGCCTGCCGTGATGTCGACGGTCACCGGCTTGCCGTCGCCGGTGAGATCGTCGAACTTGGTCATCACCTTGTAGGGGCCGAAGCTGCTCAGGTCGCGGTTGACCTGGTTCCAGTCGACCGTGCCGGTGTCCACCCCCCGCTCGGTGAGCTGCTCCTGGATGTGCTGACGGGCCTGGTCGCGCAGCTGACCGGTGCCGCCCACCCGGACCACGTTCTTGAACATGCCTTCGCCGTCGATGACGGTGCGGATGCGTTCGCCCTGCTCGGGCGTGGTGGTCGACTGTGCGGTGGGAGTCGTGCCGTTCGGGTCGAGGGCGTCGTTGAGCAGCCGCTCGAACTCGGGAACGTCCTCGTTGCGCACCCACACGTAGGTGGCGCCCTCGGTGGGCTGCACCGCGACCGGGTCGGATTCGGCCTTGCCACCCGGCCGCGAGGTGATCTCCGCGGCCAGCGACAGATCGATCCGGTAGCGCTGGGCACCGTCGCTCTCCAGCGACTTGTCCTTGTTGGTGCCCGCTTCCCGGCCGGTCTGGGACTCCTTGCGGTTCGAGGTCAGCGAGAGGACGCCGATGGGGCCGATCTGCAGCGGGCTGCCGTGCCCGTCGATCTTCGCCTCGCCCGAGGTGAACAGGCCCCGGAGGCGGATGCCGCCGACGGCGCGCGACCCGATGCCGTTGGACACGCTCGTGTCCTTGGTGCTGCGCAGGATCTCGCCGGTGCGGATCGGCTGCGGGTCGCCGATCTTCTCGAAACCGCGCACCTGCGGTTCGACCTTCACCTTGACCTCGGGGTGCTTCGACCAGTTCTTGCCCGGCATCCGCAGCCACTTGGGGTAGGTGGTGCGCTGGCTGATGTCGATGCCGTTGACCAGGCCCTCGGAGGTCTCCTCCACGAACTGCGCGGTGTCGACCTTGGTGGCCACGCCGTCGTGGAGCGTGGTGTCTGCGCGCACCCAGTCGGGCAGCGCGGACATGACGTTGCGGTTGAGGTCGCCGACGCCCGCGTAGCTGTCGAGGTTGGCGATCAGCTGCTGGACGTCGGCGGGCACCGGCACCGGTGCGCGCGGAGCGCGCGTGCTCTGGGCGTTGTTGTTCTGGTCCTGCCCGCCGTGCCGGGTACCCTGCACGGCGGGGACGGTGGTCGTCGGGTTCGTGTCGGCCGGAGCGGGTGCCGGCCGGGGCTTCTCGAGGACCGTCTCCGGGTAGGCCAAGCGGACCGTGGGGTCGAACCGGGAGCTGCCGCGGTTGCCGTCGGACTCCCACTGGACCTGGAAGTTGACGTCGAAGGCCATGTGGTGGCCGCCGAGCTTCGCGGTGCGTTCCCTGGTGTTGCCGGTCTTGTCCGAGACGGTGTTGCTGCGGCTCTCGCCCCACCCGAGGAAGGGCATCACGCGCAGGTTCAACGAGGTCGCCGCCACCTCGATCGCCGAGTCCACCCAGCCGACGACCGCGTTCTGCCGCAGCTTGCGGGAAACCCCGTGGCTGGTGATGGACCGGCTGGCACCTTCGTGCTTGCTGCTCTGCGACGGCGTGTTGTGCACGGCGGTGTCGGAGGTGGCGACAGGCGCGACGGTGTCGGGGTCCATCCGCACGAACACGTTCTGCACGCCGTCGCGGGTGGGCACCTGGAAGCTGCGTCCGCTGGAGAGGACCTGCAGCAGGCCGAGCTCGCCGCGGGTGTGGACCAGCTGCTGGAACTGCTGCTGCAACCCGGCCCGCACCGGCGGCGGGACGTCGATCTTGTCGGCGACGTTGGCCGCCAGCGGTGCGTTCTGGTTCGGGGACCACACGCCGTCGCTGGGCAGCAGCCGGGAGTTGTTGGAGATGACGCCGTCGCGGGTGAGCTCCGCGGGACGCGGCGTCTCGTCGACGTGCGCGGTCATGTCGGCGGCGAAGGAATCCGCGGCACGCGCGGTCTCGGGCAGCACCGGTGCCGGGGTGACCTGCGACGGGTCGGTCAGCGTCAGGTCCAGCTGCGGGTCCTGGTCCAACGCCGTGAAGAGGTCGTCGTTCGCGGTCGTGTCGGGGCCCTGCTGGGTCTGGTCCTGCTGCGCCGTGCTCTGGTCGTTGGTCGCGTCCTGAGGCGTGCTCTGGTCCTGAGTGGACTGCTGATCCTGACCGGTGTCCTGGCGCTGGGACTGCTGGTCGTTCGCAGTGCTTCCCGACGTCTCCTGGTTCTGCGCCGTCTCCTGGGTCTGCGAGGTCTCCTGATTCTGCGAGGTCTCCTGATTCTGCGTGGAGTCCTGGGTCTGCGACGTGTCCTGGTTCTGCGAGCTCTCGACGACGTTGCCGCTGGAGTCGACGGTGACCGCGGCATCGGAGGACTCGGTGGCGGGCGAGCCGGGGATCTCCGGCACCGCGGTCTGCGAGGTGGCGGTCACGTCGGTCACCGAGGTGCTGCCCTGACCGGTGCCGGTCGTGCCACCGCGCGTGGTGGACGAGTTCGAGCCCGGCTGCGACTGGTTCTGCGACGGCGTCGAACTCGGAGTGGTCGAGTTCGACGCGGTGCTCGTCGGTGTCTGGGCCTGCCCGGTGCCGGACATCCCGCCGACGGGCTGCTGGCCGCTGACGGCACCGCTGCCGGTCTGCTCGTTCTGCTGAACCTGGCCGTTCGCGTCCTGGACCTGGGCGTTCGGCTGAGTCTGGGCGTTCGACTGCGTCTGACCGTCCGGCTGCGTTCGACCGTCGGTCTGGGCCTGCGAGTTGGTCGAGTTCTCGAGCGTGGTCGAGGCGGTGCTGTCGCCGGACCGGTCCTGCTGCCCGGTCTCGCTCACCTGGAGCTGGGCCAGGTCGGTCTGCGACTGCGCCGAGTTCGGCGCGACCTGGCCGGTCCGACCGACCTGCGCGGTGGAGTCCGCACCGGTGCCGACCGGTGTCGTCGTCTGCGTGCCGGTGTCGTTCTGCGCGACCTCCTGCGGAGCGCTTTCCGGTGTGGCGATCGCGGTGGAGTCGGAGTCCGTTGTGGACTGCTGCGGTGCGGTCGGGTCCGAACCGCTCTGCTGCGGCGCGTTGTTCTGCGGAGCGGGCTGCGCCGGGGTGGTGCCCGACGAACTCGGCTGCGAGGTCGATTCGGCGCCCTGCGCGGCGGAGTCGGGCCCGTCCGGGGTGGTCTGGCCGGACTGCTGGGCACCGGAGTTCACCGATGTCTGAGCGCCGTTGGAACCTCCGACCTGCGCGGCAGGCGTGGAGTTCTCGTCGTTGACCGGACCGGACGCGCTCTGCGCATCACCCTGGCTGGGGGCCGCGGGCTCCGATGTGGACGACGGAACACCGCTGGTGCCATCGATGTTCGACTGCTGACCGGTGGGTGGGAGCCCAGGCGAGATGTCCGCGTCGGACGACGAGCTCGACGGCGGGAGCCCCGGCGAGGTCTCCGGGCTGGCGTTCGACGGTGACGAGTTCCCGAGCGCACCGTCGGTGCCACCGGCGCCGACGCTGACGGTCTCCGCCGTCTCCGGCGAACCGCCGGTGTCCGACCCCGGCTGCGACGGGACCTGCGTCTGGGACTGCCCGAGCGACGACGGGTTCGTTCCAGCGACGTCCGGCCCGCGGC
>NZ_SMLA01000100.1:0-8188 GCF_004349225.1 Saccharopolyspora karakumensis | reverse complement strand
TCTTCGGCGTGGCCGTCTTGGTAGACGTCGGCGGTGTCGACAAGGGTGCCGCCTGCTTCGTGGAAGGTGGTCAGCTGGTCGGCTGCGTCGTCGGCGGTGACGTCTAGGCCCCAGGTCATGGTGCCGAGGGCGAGTCGGGAGACGCGGAGGCCGCTGTGGCCGAGTTGTCGCTGTTCCACGGTGTTGCAGGGTATTGGGCGTGGTGGGTGTGGCTGGTGAGGTCGGCTCGGCGGGTCCGGTTCTGAGTGTTGTGGATCACATCGTGGGTGGTGTGTCGCGGGGCTGGCTGCGGTGGGTGACGGTTCGGTGGCTGACCTGCCCTGATGGGGTGATCAAGGGTGGGGGAGGCCGGTACAGGGTGATGCTGGAAGATCTGGGGACCGGGCTGGAAGTTTCGGGTGCGGCCCGGGGTTCCCTTTTCGATCGTGTGGAGTGGGTTTCGTGTCGTGGTTGCAGGCCATGGTGCTGGCCGTGGTCCAGGGGCTCACCGAGTTCCTGCCGATTTCCTCGTCCGGGCATCTGTCGATCGTGTCGAAGTTGTTCTTCGGCGAAGACGCGGGTGCTTCGTTCACCGCGGTGACGCAGATCGGCACCGAACTGGCGGTGGTCATCTACTTCATCGGTGACATCGTCCGGCTGGTCGCCGTGTGGTTCCGCGGGCTGTTCAGCGCCCAGGTGCGCGCCACGCAGGACTACAAGCTGGCCTGGTACGTGATCGTGGGCAGCTTGCCGATCGGTGTCCTGGGGTTCTTCTTCCAGGACTACATCCGCTCGACGCTGCGCAGCCTGTGGATCACCGCGGCGACGCTGGTGATCTTCGGTGTGCTGATGGGGCTGGCCGAGCGGTACGGCAAGCAGTTGCGCGAGCAGGCGCGGTTGCGGCTCAGCGACGGTGTGCTGATGGGTTTCGCTCAGGCGATGGCGTTGATCCCGGGTGTGTCGCGTTCCGGCGGGACGATCACCGCGGGTCTGGCGCTGGGTCTCACGCGGGCCACGGCGGTGCGGTTCTCGTTCCTGCTGGCGATTCCGGCGGTGTTCGCCGCGGGGTTGTCGGAGGTCTCGCACGTGTTCGAGCCCAGCCCGTACGGGTTGCAGCCGTCGGCGGCGCAGATGATCGTGGCCACGGTGGTGGCCGGGGTCATCGGGTACGCGGTGATCGCGTGGTTGCTGCGCTTCGTGCAGAAGCACAGCGTCTACCTGTTCGTCTGGTACCGGATCGCGCTGGGTGCGGCGGTGTTCGCGCTGCTGGGCTTCGGTGTGATCCAGCCGTGAGGCGGTGACGTCGAACAACGGGAGTCGGGGCGGTCCGGTCGGGCCGCCCCGATTTTTTTCGTTCTGCGCGGGCCCTGGGGGTGGTGGGGTGTGCGGTGAGGCCTACCCTCGGCGGACGTGGCGACTCTCATCCTGCTTCGGCATGCCCGTTCGGCGGCCAACGGCTCCGGTGTTCTGGCCGGGCGCACACCCGGTGTCGGTCTTGACGAGACCGGCAGTGCTCAGGCCGCGGGTCTGCCCGCGCGGCTGGAGGGCGTGCCGTTGAGCCGGGTGGTGGTCTCTCCGCTGCAGCGCTGCCAGGAGACGGTGGCCGGGCTGGTGCGGCAGCGCGAGATCGAGCCGGTGGTCGAGGAGCGGCTGGCCGAGGTCGACTACGGCGACTGGACCGGACGCAAGATCAAGGAGCTGACCGGGCAGGAGCTGTGGAAGGTGGTGCAGCAGCACCCGTCCGCGGCGGTGTTCCCCGGTGGTGAGGGGCTGGCGCAGGTGCAGTCGCGTGCCGTGGCGGCGGTGCGCGAGCACGACCGGCAGGTCGGTTCCAACGAGGTGTGGTTGTTGTGCAGCCACGGTGATGTGATCAAGTCGGTGCTGGCCGACGCGCTGGGGCTGCATCTGGACTCCTTCCAGCGGATCGTGGTCGATCCGTGTTCGGTGAGCGTGGTGCGCTACACCGAGACGCGCCCGTTCGTGCTCAAGATCAACGACACCGGTGGTGATGTCTCCGGGCTGCTGCCGCCGGAGGAGTCGTCGTCCTCGGACGCCGTGGTCGGCGGCAGCACCGGCCGGCACCCCTAGTCAGCTCTCGCGCCGCGCCGCTGCCGGCAGCGCGGGTTCGGGCAGGACGCGGAAGACCAGCCAGCTCACCAGCGGCATGAGGATCAGCGGGGTCAGGGCCGTGGGCAGCGAGGTGGTGTCGGCCAGGCGTCCCAGCAGGGGGCTGATCAGGCCGCCGATGCTGACGGTGAGGCCGAGGGTGAGGCCGCTGGCGGTGCCGATGCGGGAGGGCAGGTAGTCCTGCCCGAGGGTGACCTGCAGCGAGAAGGGCACGTAGAGCCCGGCCGAGGTCAGGGCGACGAACAGCAGCATCGCCGGTCCGGGCACGTGGACCACCCCGGCGACCGCGGCGACCGAGATCAGGTAGGACCAGCGCGACACGCGGACGCGGCCGTAGCGCTGAGCCAGGCGGCCACCGAGCACCGATCCCGCGGCACCGCCGAGGAACAGCAGGAACAGGGCGAGGGTTCCGGCGGCGGGCACGCCGTGCACGCGCTGCTGGGCGTGCAGGGCGATGAAGGTGCTCAGGCCGATGAAGACGACGGAGCGGGCGATGACCGCCAGCGACAGCTTCACGAACGAACCGACGTCGTCGACCCCCGGAGCCGGTGAGGTTGCGGGGGCGGTGCGGTGGTCGCCGATCATGCGCAGCACCGGCACGCACAGCGCGGCTCCGGCCAGCGCGGGCAGCACCAGCACCGGTGTCGCCCGCAGCGAACCGTGCCCGATCGCCAGCGCCACCATGATCGGGGCGAGCGCGAAGCCGACGTTGCCGCCGAGGGAGAACCAGCTCATCGCGGTGTGACTGCCCCGGCTGGCGATCCGGGCCGCGCGGGCGGATTCGGGGTGGTAGGCCGCCACGCCGATGCCCGACAGCGCCACGAACGCCAAGGTCAGCGGGTAGGAGCCGCTCAGCCCGCTCAGCGCGATGCCCACCCCGCCCACGAGGGTGCTGGCCGGCAGCAGCCACGGCATCGGCCACCGGTCGGTGAGGGCGCCGAACAGCGGTTGGGTGATCGACGACAGCAGCGAGGCGGCCAGCACGATGCCGGAGGCCACGGCCAGGCTGTAGTGGCGTTCGGTCACGAAGAAGGGGATCAGCGCGGCGACGGCTCCCTGGTAGAGGTCGACGCAGGCGTGGCCGAGGGCCAGCAGGACGAGGGCGGGGTTGCTGCGCACCCGTCCATGCTTGGTCACCCCACCGGTGTCGCGCTGTCGATAGAGTGACCGGTGATGCAGGAAATCCGCCACACCCCGGTCGCGCCGACGCGCACCCAGCGGCTGGCCTCCGGCGGTGAGATCGACGCCCACCGCCACGACGATCACCAGATCGCCTACGCCGGCCAGGGCACGATCGCGGTGAGCACCGACGGTGGTTCCTGGGTCGCGCCGGCCACCCGCGCGATCTGGATCCCGGCAGGCACCGTGCACCAGCACCAAGCCCACGGCGAACTCGACCTGCACCTGGTGGGCCTGCCCGTCGAGGAGAACCCGCTGGGCCTGGCCGAACCGGCCGTGCTGGCGGTCAGCCCGCTGCTGCGCGAGCTCATCATCGCCTACACGCGCGCACCCGCCGACCGCAGCGACGCCCACCGGCGGCTGCGGGCGGTCCTGCTCGACCAGCTGGCGATCTCACCCGAGCAGCCGCTGCACCTGCCCGCGCCGACGAGCCCGCTGCTGCGGGAACTGCACGCGATCCTGCGCGCCGATCCCGCCGACGACCGGACGCTGGAGGAGATCGGGCGGCAGATCGGCGCGAGTTCCCGCACGCTGTCGCGCCGCCTGCGCGCCGAGCTCGGCCTGACCTACCACCAGTGGCGCACCCAGATCCGGCTGCACCACGCGCTGATCCTGCTGGCCGAGGACGTCGCCGTGACCGCGGTGGCGCACCGCTGCGGCTGGTCGTCGGCCAGCACCTTCATCGAGGTGTTCCGCCGCGCCTTCGGCTACACCCCCGGCGCCGGGCCCGGCAGGCCGGCAGCGCCGGGCGACTAGCCGGCCTGGAGCGAGCGCGGAAGATCAGTCGAGGATTTCGACCAGGTGCAGGCGGGCGCGTGTCGGCAGGGTGCGCTGGTGGCCGCTGGTGAAGGTCACGGTGACGTGCCCGTCGTCGGTGCCGGTGAGGGTCTCGACGACGGCCACCGGGCCGATCGGGCCGTGCAGGCGCACCGGCAGTCCCGGGCGCAGGTTCGCCGCGGGCAACCGGTCCAGGTTGGTGGCGCGCGAGGCCGGACGCAGCCTGCGGGTGAACACCCACCAGACCAGCGCACCGGCCACGGCCAGCACCAGCGGAAGCCACACCCACAGCCAGGTCAGGGCCAGCCCGGTGGCCAATCCGGTCAGCGCCGCCCACAGGCCCGAGGACACGGCCAGCGGGCCGATCTGCAGCCAGCCGGTGGTGCGGATCGTGCCGTCGGCCTGAGTGCCCCGGGGCGGCGTCGGCGGGGCCTGGTCGGGGAAGTCGAGGTCCTCGCCGACGCCGCGGTGCTGGACGTGCTCGGCGGTGATCTTGGCGAGGGTTTCGTGCCCGTAGAGCGCCTCATCGCGGATCGGGGTGAGCTCGCCGCGCACCAGCGTCTCGCGATCCGACAGGGGTGGTTGGTGGCGGATGTGGTCGGGGTTCACCATTCGCGCCACCTCCAGGTGCCGTCGTCGTAGTCGCACACGTACCGGTCGCCGTTCTCGCCGCGTCCCACGTCGCCGGGTTCGTCGCAGGGCTGGCCTTCGGCGACCCCGGGTGGGCGTTGCGTCGTCGGCGGGCTGGTCGTGGTCGTGGGGGTCGGTGCGGTGGTGCGCGGCGGCGGTGGGGTCGTGCTGGTGGTCGTGGTCGTGCGGGTGCTGCTGCGCGTGGTGGTCGTGCTCGTCGTGGCCGGCGGCTGACTGGTGGTGGGTGCCGTCGTGGCCGGCGGTGGTGGCGGTGTGGTGGTCGGGGCCAGGTGCGTGATCTGCTGCGGCGGCTGCTGGGCGCGCGGGGGTTCGCCGGTGGCGGGCAGGTTGGCCACCACACCGGCTCCGGTGGCCGTGATCAGGGCCAATGCGGGCACCAGGCGCACCACCAGGGGGCTCGTCCACCACAGGCGGCGCAGTAACTCGGGGTGTTGGGCACGCACGTGCTGGCGTCTCCTTCTTGCGGGGTCCCGGGCACCCTACGCGACCCCTGTGAACTGCGTCTCGAAGGTCGTGGCGAAAAGCGTTGGCGCTGACGGACAACGCACGCGCCGTCACGCAGCGTGCAGGAGTCCACTGTGGTGGGAGCTGTCGGTGCCGGGGTGCATCATCGGTGCATGGTGATCGAACTGCGCAGTCGGGGCGAGATCGACGCGCTGGCCGAAACCGGCGCGGTGGTGGCCGCGGTGCTGGCCGCGGTGAACTCCCACGTCGCGGCAGGGGTGTCTCTGGGGGAGCTCGACGAGATCGCCCGCGGCATCGCTGCCGGGGCCGGTGCGCGGCCGGTCGGCGGGCGGGTGATCTCCACGTCGCTCAACGACGAGATCACCGGCGGCGCACCCGACGGGCGCGTGCTGGCCGACGGCGATCTGCTCAGCGTGGCCGCGGCGCTGGACCTGCGGGGGTGGCACGCCCGCGCAGCGCGCAGCAGCACCGTCGGCACCGGCAGTGCGGGTGACCGGTCGCTGATCGAGGCCACCGGTCAGGCGCTGGCCGACGGCATCGCCGCGGCACGCCCCGGCGCCCGGCTCGGTGAGGTGTGCAGGGCGATCGGGCTGGTCGGGCGCAGCGCCGGCTACGGCATCCCCGCCGTGGGCGGGCACGGCGTGGGCAGGCAGGCCCGCCAGGACCCGGCCGTGCCCAACGACGGCCACCCGGCCCGAGGCATGCCGCTGCGGCCCGGCCTGGTGTTCAGCGTCGAACCGATCTTCACCGCAGGCAGCCACGACCACTGCGATCCCGACGGCGACGTGCTGCGCACCGGTGATGAGAGCCGCGCCGCCCACACCGGCCACACCCTCGCCATCACCGACACCGGCCCCCGCATCCTCACCACCTGAACCCGACCGCGTGCCCGGCTGCGACGTCGAAGCTCGGGCCGACCTGATCGTCGAGGGGCGGCGCCAAGGCTTCGCGGTCAGCGCTGGTAGGCGGTGGCGATGATGACCGGCAGCAGTGCGAGGGCCAGGGCCGCTCCGGTGAGGGCGAGGACGGGGTAACCGGCTGCGGCGACGACCATGCCCGAGGCCAGCCCGCCGGTGGCGCCCGCGATGGCGATGGCCACGTCGATGAGTCCCTGGGTCTTGGCTCGGGTGGCCAGCGGGATGGCGTCGGTGGCGAGCGCGGTTCCGCTGACCAGGCCGAAGTTCCAGCCCAGCCCGAGCAGGACGAGCGCGAGGGTCAGCAGTGCAACGGAGTCGCCCGGTGCGGTGGCGGCGAGGACACCGGCGAGAAGGAGCGTGGTGGCGGCGGCCGTGACGAGGGTGATGGGCCCGTAGCGGTCCACGAGCAGCCCGGTCAGGGGCGAAGGCAGGAACATGGCCCCGACGTGGACGGCGATCACGAGACCGGAGGCCGCCGTGCCGAGACCGTGCGCGTGCATGTGGACCGGCGTCATCGTCATGACGGCGACCATGACGAGCTGGCTGAGGACCAGGACCAGCACTCCCAGCGACAGACTCGCGGCCCACCGTTCGGAGCGCGGCGCGGGCGGGGAGGCGGCGGAGTCGTGTTCCGGGTGCTCTTCGGCGGGCAGGGAGCGGGCGAGCAGCAGCGGGTCGGGGCGCAGCCAGAGGATCAGGACGAGGGCCGCGAGGGCGAACGCCGTGCTGGACAGGAGGAACAGACCGGTCAGGTGGGGCAGGCCGAGGGCGACGGCGAAATCGCCGGTGGGGGCGGTGAAGTTGGGTCCGAGGACTCCGCCGAAGGTGGTGGCGACCAGGACCGTGGAGACGGCGCGGGCGCGGTGGGCCGGAGCCGCGAGGTCGGTTCCGGCGTAGCGCGCCTGCAGGTTCACGGCAGTCCCGGCGCCGTAGAGGAACAGCGAGAAGAACAACAGGGCGGGGCTGTCGGTGGTGGCCGCGGCGACGACACCCCCACCACCGAGGGCACCGACGAGGTAGCCACCAGCCAGCCCCAGGCGCCGACCGCGGGCCTGGGAGACCCGGCCCACGACCACGGCCGCGACCGCGGACCCGGCGGTGAGCAGGGCGATGCCCAGACCGGCCAGCGCGGTGATCTCGAGCATGTCCTGCAACAGCAGGGAAGCGACGGTGACGCCTGCGGCGAGTCCGACACCGCTGAGGACCTGGGAGACCAGCAGCACCGTCAGGATGCGCCGTTGCGTTCTTCTCACCGGGAATTCGGTCACCGGTGGAGTGCCCGTGCCGTCGTGGGCGGTGGCAGGGGTGCTTGCGTGGCGGGGCATTGCTTCTCCGGGTCAGACGCGTGGGGGCCGCGACGTCCGGTGGGAACGGAACGCCGTGTCGAGGACGTGGGCCATGCGGTGCCCGGCGGGGACACCGGGCACCGCATGCGCGAGAGCGGCGGTCCGCTCAGCTCCACTGCAGGCGGTCGGACAGGCCCGCGGCGGCGAAGGCGGCCACGAGATCCTCGCGGCCCTCGGTGAAGTGGGCCCAACCCTCGAAGTGGACCGGAACCACCCGCCGAGCGCGCAGAATCCTGGCGGCCTCGGCGGTTTGCGCGCTGTCCAGGACGATCGGCTTGCCGTCGAAGAGTGCGGAGAAGCGGGGAGCGCCGGCGAACAGGACGGCGGTGTCGATCGGGGCGAACCGGTCGGCGATCCGCTCAACAGCATCGAGCGAGGCGTTATCGCCGCTGACATAGACCGTGGGCAGGCCTTCTCCGGTCAGGACGAAACCAACAACCTGGCCGGTGATCGGCTCGATGTCTTCGCGGTTACCGGGGCCGTGGATGGCGGGCACGCCGGTCACCGTGATCGAGCCCCCGTCGGGACGGTCCAGCTGCACGGACTCCCAGTCGGCCAGGCCCCGGGCCTTGTTCCCCAGGTGTTCGCCCAGACGCTCGCCGCCGCCGGGCGTGGTCAAGGTGAGGGGTACATCGGCGAGCAGAGCCCGGCCGGAGTGGTCGAGGTTGTCGTCGTGCTCGTCATGGGACAGCAGCACTACGTCGATGGGGCCGAGGTCGGCGGGGGTGCCGGCGGAGGGGGTGGTCT